>JAMASZ010000106.1 GCA_023301585.1 Alphaproteobacteria bacterium
GGAGCCGGAGGCGGTAAATCACAATCCATTGCCACGCCGTAATTAGCGTTACCAGCACCAATATCACGTCGGGCAGGACACGGGTAGAATCCATACTGTTGAAAATACGCATCGACGGCTTTGGCAATAGCTTGAATGTCGCTTTCAGTATCTTCAATTCTCTTTCTTTCCAAGTACTCTGAATAAACACTTAAAAAAGATCCAATCAAAACACCTAATATGACCATAACAACGGCCATTTCAACTAATGTGAAACCTTCAGATTTTGCATTTTGATTTTTTATCTTATTCATTCTGCGCGCCGTTTAAATAATTCCATCCCATATTATACTATATAAGCCGATTACTTACAATTTCGTTAAAACTTTAGGCATTAATACCCAGTTTTTGCTTAACTTTAGAAAAAACGCCATTTTTTTCAATATATTCAACATACTCTTTATATTTAGGGTCTGGCATTAACGTACGCTCTTCAAACCTTGCCCGTGCGGCGTAAATAAAATTCGTTACAATTATTAGAGCCGTGTTTTTTAGCGCTAAAATTGGAGAAACGGAATAAAACGGCACCTCCATCAGCCACCAAGTCAGGTTTTTAGAAACATAGGCAGGATGTTTTGTGTATGCGTACGCTCCATTCGTAATAATCCCCCTATGTGTCAGGTTTGAAAAGCGCAAACCAAAGTTAACTGTCGCATAAACATACACTAACACGGTAAATAATATCATTAAGCTCCACGCAACATATAAAGTGGGATAGCTGCCAATCCAATCATTCCATGTGAGACCGTCATGATACTCTAAAAACTTTGAGAAAAAGAACGCGTTAAAAGGTGCATAACAAACAAGACAAAACAACCAGCCTAAATAATGCCTATCAGACCATCTAACGTGGGAGTTCAATAAACGTACAGACAAAATATAGCCGATAACCGCAAACCCTAAGTCCAACAAATACAAGCTATTAAACAGCGTTGAAAACAATTCGTGTATGTCGGCAGGAATTGTGTTTATTCCCTTAAAGTTCTTCCATGACCCTAAAAAATAAATAACCATCAAGGGTAAGAAAAACATTTTAATAGATAATGACAAGGAGTGTTCTAAAAGTTTATTCCAATCAACTTGCTTCCATAAAGGTGGAACAAACAAAGCCCCCACCGCCCACAGACCATCGCGTTTATTCTCTAGCGCAGGGAATATAAACATTAAATAAATGATTGAAATAATTAAAAACAATGGCAAGCAATATACTAGAAACGCATAAAACACCGCATAGAATAGACTTGCTTGATTTAAATAAAAGTAGAGAAAAAACATAACAGCGAAAGAGAGAAAGAAACCAAAAAACCTTATATAAAAGTCTAGGGAAACTAATGACGTTTTTAACTTAGTCTTATACTCCGACCAATCCAAACCATTGTCTTCCGCCTTATAAGATTTAGACACCAAAAGCTCATAAGCAATCATTGGCAAAGAGGTTGTCAATAAAATGTAAAACACATCATTGAAAACAGTCGACTGAATAGGAAAAAATTTGAATATTGCAGCTGAGACAAGAAATGCCACAACACCTATAATGCCACAAGTCTGCGGAACTGCTGATTTAGGCTTAGTAACCATAAACTTCCATATTTAAAAAATTAAAAGATTGTTAGAAAAACAATTCTTAACTAGGCGATTGTAACACCGTTTAGGGTTAATCCTACTTCAATAAACAATTCTGTCCCGCCTTCATCAAAACGGGCATATTCATGACCACCACGGCGGACGTTTGCGCCAGCAACACGATCAGAAATATCATAATCAGTTGAGACAACACTGTCTAAGCCGATGTCACCGGCAACAAATAAGTAATCTAAATCTGAATTTGCAATAATGTCAGCCGCATCTAAACTAATTTCATTCGCCTGCGCACCATCATTCCAATTTATAAGCGTCACGCCTTCAATACCATTCCTAATTTTACCACTAGAAAAATCAACATTCGAAGAATCTGTTTCTTGCATCACAAGCCAGTCAAAACCACTACCACCCCAGAAAATATCTTCTGAGTCATAAAACAATAAATCATTGCCCGCGTCGCCGCGTACTCTATCAAGACCCGCACCGCCCGTTAATTCATCGTCTTGGTTACCACCACGAATATCGTCATCGTCGTCACCACCATAAAGTTTATCATCACCATTACCACCACGTATTGTATCTTCACCTGCTCCGCCATGGATAGTGTCGCCGTCATTACCTCCATTTAAGTAATCATCACCCGCGTCACCGTAAAGTAAATCAAATCCACCAGAGCCTAAAATATAGTCATCGCCATCACCACCAGAAACAACGTCATTGCCAGATTGTGCTTCTAAACGATCGTTACCTTCTTCGCCATACATACGGTCATTACCACCACCACCATACATAACATCATCATCCAGCCCACCATAACCACGGTCATTACCAGATCCTAAATTAATCGTGTCGTTACCTGCATCGCCATAAACAACGTCATTGTGAGAATGGCTGTATATTAAGTCATCACCATCACCACCATGGACACGGTCATTATTATTTCCCGAATGAATTAAATCATTCCCTGCTTCACCAAATATATGATCATTACCATTGTCGCCTGTAATCCTATCGTCACCGTCACCTGCAAGGATTTTGTCATACCCACTAAGCCCGCGAATAATATCATCGCCTGCAGTGCCATTAATTATTTCATCTGAATTTGTACCTGTAATCGTTGCCGTCCCAATTTCGGCGAGCGTTGTCCTACAGCCGTGACTGTCTGACCTAAAGTTACGGAAGCACTATCTGCGAACGTCAAACAATTATCATAAGGCAATGGTTGCTCCGCATCTATTTTTAATACAGACAAATCATACTCTTCATTATAACCAACTTTTGAAGCTATAATCCTATGTCCCGTGTCACTTCTTGATTCTGGATCATAAAAACTAACATAAACAGCAGAGCTATCATCAGTGACATGATGGTTTGTTGCAATTAATCTTTGCTCCGCATCAAAAACAAACCCCGAACCCGAACCACCAGGCACAGGTGGAACCATAACCATCATACCACCCCGGTTAACTAAGCTAGGTTGAGTCATCGTGGTTATCTTAGTAACCGCCCTAAGCGCATATTGCTGCTTTTCCACTTTTGAAAATTCAGATAAGTCGGTATCACATGAAAATGATAACGCTCCCTCATTTTCACTACTTAACACTATCGAATGGGCGTTATCTTGTTCTACAGGCTCAACATTAAGGTTAGTGACTTCCGCAGCTGATATCGCTGGAACTAAAAGAAATGGCGCAACAGCCTGCGCAAATGAATTACGTGCTTTCATATTAATACTCCTACAAAATGTACTTTTATATTGAGTATTGAGCCACACCTCGCGCAATATGGCAATGCGCAAAACGCATAAAGAGAAATATTATTTCAACCAACCTCACCAACAAGAAACATTAGCTCACAAAATCAATCGTTTATAACTATAAAAACTCACAAAGAAATGTGAATAACTTTTGCCACCATTATGATTTACATCGCACTATTGTTGTAGTACTTAGAATTTATGCATAAGAACTCTCAAGCAGACAACACCGTAAAACATAACCCTAAATTTGCGCTGGTAGCTTCTTGCTGGGCTGTCGGGACCGCCCTAATTTTAGTAGTTATCAAGACTTACGCCTATTATGTTTCTGGATCAGTTGCCATGCTTGGAACATTAATCGACTCCACCGTCGACGCCGCTTTTTCGATTATGCTTTTATTTGCCGTCAGGCTTTCTTTGAAACCTGCCAATAAACAGCACCGTCATGGGCATGGTAAGATTGAAGGTATTGCCGCCCTACTTCAAGGGACATTCATGGGCGGTGCGAGTATCTTTCTTGGTCTAGAAGCTATGAACAGCTTCTTAAACCCATCGCCTGTTACGGAACATAAAATAGCAATTACCGTCGCCCTTATTGCCATTATTTTATCCTTCATCGTCATTTTAGTTCAAAAATACTGCCTTAAACGTGCACCGTCATTAGCCGTCGAAGCAGACCACGCGCATTATAAGACCGACCTTATATTAAACGGTGGTGTTATTATTGCGTTACTGGGAAACCTATATGGAGGACCTCAGTGGTTAGACCCCTTACTAGGGCTTTTCATTGCACTCTATTTCCTAAGAACAGCCATCTTTATCACGAGCAACAGTTTTGGTATGTTGATGGATAGAGAATTACCCAATAGAACACGAATGCGCATTGAGCAATTAATCACCTCGCACCCCGGCATTCATGGGATGCACGATTTGCGTACCCGTATGTCAGGCATGACCATTCATATCAGCTTTGATATAGAACTGGATCCAGATATGCCCCTTAAACAAGCACATGATATTGCCAATGAATTGGACCATAAAATCTTAAAACATTACCCTAATGCAGAAACCATCATTCATATGGACCCAATAGGCGACGTAGATGACCCTCGTCATAAAGATTTAAAATAATCTTTAGAGTGCTGAAATCAACAACCCTAACGACACATAAATCGCTGCGTGCAAAGCACCCACTGCGACATTACGATCGTCTAGAATCTCACGCATCGTTGCCACGTTAAAGAAGATGATACGTTCAGCTACATAACAGATTATTTTCAAAATAATAACAGCGGAAATAGATATAAGAATCCACGGTAGAAAGATAATTTGAAAATCATAAACTTCAAAGAAATCAAAATTTGATGCGATTGTAATAGCAAACGCTGTTGCAATTTTTGCACCACCAAAAGAAAGCGCTAACGCCAAATTATTATTCTGAAGCTCGTCTTGAATTCTATGCCCACTATACATCTTACGAAAAGCAATACGTTTCAAATATGTCGTCGAGGTAAGGATTACTTGAGAGATTAGAAACGCGAACAACAATGCAGCAACATCATGAAAAGCATTATCCGTTACCCAAATCATTAATGAGCGAATAATAATCGCAACAGCTATGACATTGGCAGTATCGGCAATTGCAACTGACACATTCCCTTTCGATATTTCATCTCGCAAAGAAATATCAGGCAAGGATACTTTATCAAAAATAAAGCGTGTTATAGCCATTAAGACAATCCCTAAAACACCATAACCGGCGACATACATAGCAGAGCTTAATGCGTCACCACCTGCGTGCCCATATAAAGCACCGCTCAACATAATCGAAACAGCAAACGTAACCCCAGCAAGTGATATTCCAAAGGCTGGGTTATCCTTCTTCAAAAGTTCATTTGTCGCATTAATATGTGAGACAGCGCCTGAGAACAATCGAAGACACGTAAATAGCGCTATAACAATTAGCAAGTTTATAAAAACAATGCTCGTTAAGTTATTATCCCAATATATAAAATCCATTACGCAATCCTCGCTGTTTGAAATGTTTACTAACGGTATGATATCTCTAGAGAATAAACTTAGCCAGCCCCTACGAAGAGTTATACTTATGAAATAATATTAGAAAAATGGTGCGGGTGGCCGGAATCGAACCGGCACTCCTTGCGGAACTGGATTTTGAATCCAGCGCGTCTACCAATTCCACCACACCCGCACGAGATATTGCATATCTTAAAAGATATATTGGCTTAGACGTGTAAATCGTTTACACCATTAATAAATAAAAATCTATGGCTTTTTACGCTCTAAATAACTTTAATATTGGCGATATGACTGAAAAAACACTCTCAGCGACACTAAAGGACGCAAAAAGCGAATTGGTTACAGAAACAACCAATTTTCAAGAGATCTTAAAACTATTCGGTGACAGAGGTACTGCCTTCCTATTATTCCTAATCGCCCTTCCCGCCGCCTTGCCCGTTCCAGCAATTGGCATTTGTGTCATTATCGCACCTCCATTGTTATTTCTAACGTTCCAGCAAATGCTTGGAAAAAAGGTCATCTGGCTTCCCAACAAAGTTAAGCTCAAAGAATTTAGCACCACCTCTCTAACATCAGTTATTGATAAAGCCATTCCTATTACTGAGAAAATCGAAGTTTTAATGAAACCGCGCTTAGGATTTTTAACCACCTACCAAAGCACAATCATTATTGGGTTTTTGGGCTTCATAATGTCACTCTCTGTACTTCTTCCAATTCCACTCACCAACACTGTGCCC
Source organism: Alphaproteobacteria bacterium (assembly GCA_023301585.1). Classification (GTDB taxonomy): domain Bacteria; phylum Pseudomonadota; class Alphaproteobacteria; order Micavibrionales; family Micavibrionaceae. Next base: position 6,154 of record JAMASZ010000106.1, read on the forward strand.
AGTATGGGCATTGCCATTATGGCGATGGGCGTATTAATGCGCGATGGTTTAGCCGTTATTGCTGGAGCCATTATTGGGCTAACGTGGGTTTTATTGCTTGTTATCACGACAATCTATTTTGGCACGGAAAGCGTCGACATCATCAAAAACTTTATTAAGAACTTTGTCTAAAACTTCATTGAATTTATTTGTTTCTAAACGATAAATCCGTATAATCACCTCAATGAAAAAACTTATAAGCCATTATATCTCCAACTATCGATACACGCCTATCTTAATTGCCTTTATCGCATTAGGCGCTCTTAGCATGGCATTGATAAGTCAATATTTTTTCGGTTTACACCCTTGCAATCTTTGCATTATCCAACGCTACCCTTACGGCATCGTTATTGCCCTTGGTTTAATCGCCTTCGCCCTGTCTTTTACCTACAAAAAGTCCAGCGTATTTCTTATGACGGTTATAAGCTTAAGCTTCTTCGCAAACACCGCAATCGCACTTTACCATAGCGGTGTTGAACGTCACTGGTGGCAGTCAGTCCTTGAGGGCTGTAGCGTGCCTGACCTCTCTGGCGATATTGATGAGCTTATGAGTAAAATCGAAAACACCACAGATATCGCACGTTGCGATGAAATCCCTTGGGCAGATCCCCTTCTCGGGCTTTCAATGGCTAACTACAATGTTTTCTTCTGCTTTATATTGGGCTGCGTAGCTTTCATCAGCGCTAGAAAAATCAGCAAAAAGCTACATATACCTGCCCTAGACTAAGACACTAGACAACACACCCCACAACATTCCTTTGACAACGCATAATTATTATGTTAAATAACCATGCACATCAATACGAACAGGAACCGTTATGGACGACGCACCAAGCCTACCCACCGCCGAAGAAGTCTTTGCCCAACCGCAACCAAGCGTTTCCAGCACATTCTTGCCTAAGGGTTCGACTTTGGACATACATGGTTTTTCAAGGCACATCGGCGGAAAAAGAGACCACAACGAGACAAACAGAGGTTTGGGGCTAACTTTACCGTTGAGCTCAAACGGCGTTCCTTCAGAAAATTGGTCCGCTAGCTTTGGCGTTTATGAAAACAGCTATAAAGGCATGCCCGCCGATCAAAAAAGACACGCAAACGGTAGAACAAATACTTTTTATTTAATGCTAAATTACGAACGCGCAAGCGCATTCAAACCATTTGAAAAGAACACAAAATACGGAATTTCATTTGGGGTCGTCGATTACTACGGTGAACACTCGAAATTTGAGATTTTTAACACTGATAACAGATACTTAAATACTGTAAGCGCCGCTTTTCAGCTCTCCGCAACAATTCAAGCCACTGACCGCTTAAGCTTGCGTGCGGGATTAGTACCATTGAAAACATTATCAAGATTTAGTCACCAAGCATTTGGCACTGAAATGCCGAACCATTCATCAAATATTGTGAGCGTTTCGGCGCAATGGCATATAAATTAAAGCCCTAGCATCTCCATAAAACCGACAATCCCCATAAAGAAAATACCGTAAAAAAGCGCAAACCCTACTGATTGCTTGAAAGTTCTGACTTTCCCAAAATTAAATATATCATCGAACATATCGATTCTCCTGCATAAACGTTTTTGATTATGCAAATAAATAACAATAAAAACAGTGGAAAGTCAAGGGTTTTCGCGACTTACAGACGCACGACAACAAAAAAGCCCGCTAAAAGCAGGCTTTTCTTAACAATTTTTTAAACTATTTAGGCTGCCTAGATGCAACTCTTTGAGCCAACGCCCTATGCGGCATTCCAGCACCAACCGGCATTTTACTTGCGATTGAAAAGCTTCTATTAAATTTACTCATACTGTACTCCTCTTATTGTTATCCTACTTATAGCACAACAAACTCAACATTACCACAAAAATATTCATTTTTATCAACATTAGCTATGCGTTTTAAGCGCATCTATAGCGTTAAGTAATAAAAAAATCAGGCGAGAAACCCCGCCTGATTGAAATTCGATATAAGCTTAAAATGCTAAGTGAGCATTAAACCTTCTTTAAAGTCGTCAAAAGCGCTACTGGAATTAATCCAACCATAACACTCATATCATAGGCTAGATATACTGCCAGACCTACTAATAACACTGAGAAGATATCATTCGTAAGCTTGCGATGTGTCAGGATCAAACCAGATACCATCAACACGAATAACGATCCTATCATTGTATATAGATCGCTTCCTGCGAAGAAACTGCCTGAGCCTTCTACGACCCCCATCATGCCAAGGAAATGTACCAACGTTGTTGATACCCCTACGAGCATTACGAGTGAAACTACATAAAAGACAACAGCTTCCGTTGTTGTTCTTGAATGACCTACGTCTAAAATTTTACCTATCATGTGCAACCTCCTATGTTTGCGTTAATATTAACTAAGGTAATAATTGGTCAACCGTCTTACTTATTTGTGTCGCTAAATTTACGACGTAAGTTCAGTATCCCAATACAAAAAATCCCCCCAGCTTTCATGAAGAAAGTTTGGTGGAAATCTTCGTCCGGTTTCTTGGAGTTCATATAATGTCGGCGTACGCGGTGTCGTCATAGGGTGCATACCAATTTCACGTGGAAGCTGGTGCCCTTTGCGCGTGTTACATGGTCTACATGCAGCCACTATATTGTCCCAAGATGTCTCTCCACCACGTGATCTTGGTATCACATGGTCAAATGTTAGCTCGCTAGTTTTATGTGACTCTGCACAATATTGGCAGTGAAACACATCGCGTAAAAATAGATTAAATCGTGTGAATGCTGGTTTTTCTTGAGGCTTCACATACTCCCTCAATGCAATCACACTTGGTAATTTCATCTCTAAATTAGGTGCCCGTACTAATAAATCATCGTATTCCGAAACAACGTCAACGGTTTCACGAAAAATGGCCTTCACAGTTTCCTGCCAAGACCACGTAGATAACGGTAAATAGCTTAAAGGTCTATAATCTGCATTCAAGATTAAAACCCGACTATTGTCTAAAGGTTGCCCTTCTATAAATTCTGAGTATCGCGTTATAGTCATTTTGACCAAACTCCTTTTCTCTTCCGAATATTACAATTTAACTCGAGAACCGAGCTGGAGATCTAAGGATGGTAATGCTTAAAAAGACCTCACCGATACCCTATTGTACCATCAAAAAAGCCCAAAACCTAATTGGAGCGCCATTTATAGAGATTATGACATAAGCTAATAAATTACTTTAAATATTATGAAAATTATTACTAGAATGTTGTGTTTTTTGTAACATTAATACAAAAAATTAACAAAAATTTATACCGTATTGATTTAGCTGAATATTTTTTCAAACAGTTTGGTAGCACTTTCAACACCAGCACCATCAATGCTATGTTCTAACCCTGCAGTTGTGTGACCGGTAACATCAAAGCCATTTTCTTCTAAGATCTCTTTAGCGTGATAATATGCCTGAACAGGAACAACAGAATCCGCCTCGCCATGCACTAAGTTGATAGGACACTTATGAACATCATCACCGCCCAATTTATCGCCACCGATTAAAGCACCAGAGAACCCTTGAATACCAGCAATCTTGTTTGCGCGCCTTGGACCAACATACAAACTTGTCATTGTACCTTGCGAGAAGCCAACTAAACAAAGCTTAGAATCGTCTAGATTATATTTCTTGAGTTGCTCATCAATGAAAGCATTCAAAATCGGTTCAGCAGTCTTTACCCCAGCTAACATCTTCTTTGGGTCACGATTCGCAAGTGAAAACCACTGATACCCCATCTCTGGAGCCATTTCACAAGGGAACGGTGCATCTGGCGATACAAACACAGCATCAGGCAGTGTAGATTGCCAATACGGAGCAAGAGAGATTAAATCACGCCCATTAGAGCCATAACCATGCAACAAGACCACAAGCTGTTTTGCCGCCTGCCCTGAACTTGGTTTCTGATTATAACTATTCAACTCCTGCACGTATTCCGCTTTCTATTAGAACTTTACAGCCATTTCGTACTTATAAGTACTATCAGCTGCTGCACTACTTATACCACCAAAGTAAGCAACATTCATTTTTACTTTTTGTTGCGCTACTGGAAATGCAAACTCTAAGTATGGACCAAGCTGGTGTTCTTGCTCATCATAATCCAGATTATCTTTAAACTTACCAAAATCACCGAAATACTCAGCACCAACAGTGTAGCCATCAAGCTTGTAATAGCTCCCTAAGGCTAACTCAGAACTTAAACCACTTCTGCTCTTCTCACCAACTTCATGCCCTAAATCAATATTAGCGCGGTGTTTGAACTTACCATATGCTTTTTCTAACATAAGCTTGGCTTCAACATTATCCTCATCACCCAAGTGATCCATCTTATAAGCAGCTCTAACTGTTGAACTAACCAAAGACTCTTTACCTGTTAACTGATAGTTAAGCTTAAATTCAGTTGCTTCAAACTCCATGGAATCATCTTGCTTCTTCTTGAACTCAGCCTCAACAGCAACCCCTATATTATCGGTTAAGCCGTACTTGTACTCAAACTCACTATCAATCGTCGTGTCGCCATCTTCATTAGCGAGGTAGCTTGTATGCTCAAACTCGGAAACCCCTTTAACAATATGTGGGCCAGAAACATTCTGCGCGAAGGCTGGGCTGATTAATAAAACAAACAAAGAAAAAATAGCGACTAAGTGAATATATTTCATCACAGAACTCCTAAATCAGTAACAGATTAACTTAAATAATTTTCCCTTACATATACTGAATTTGTGAATAAAAAAAGCTTTTATTTATTGACTTTTAAATATTACTTATTAAGTTAATGAAAATCATTCTCAATTAGAATTTAACCAAAAGAGACAACCATGTTCGAAACACTCCTAATTACTTTCCGCGAAGGCTTAGAGGCTTTTTTAATCGTTGCTATCACGGTTGCCTATTTAGCAAAAACAAACCGCAAAGCTCTAACGAAACCAGTTTACTGGGGTGTGTTCGTTGCATTAATCATCAGCGCAACAACAGGTTGGCACATCGCAGGGTTAGCAGACACACCGCTTATGGAAGGTATTCTAGCTATTATCGCAGGTGTTCTTGTTGCATCAATGACCATCATCGTAATGAAAGGCGCTAAAAACATTAAAGCGACTATTACAAACAAACTTGAAACACAGGCACAAAAAACTGGTTGGGCTGCCGTCCTTGGTATATTCATCTTTACTGTTATTATGATTGCCCGTGAAGGCATGGAAACAGCTCTTTTACTAGGCGCCATTGCACATAAAACAGACGCTACAGGCATGATGCTTGGCGGCGTTGGTGGTATTGTCCTGACAGCGTTCATTGGCTATCTTTGGATTAGCCAAAGCAACAAAATCAACCTACGCCTCTTCATGCAAGTAACAGGAATCTTCCTAATTCTATTTGCTGTACACCTTTTCCTATACGGAATTTATGAATTAACCGAAGTTGAGGGAACTATTTTCTACAACGAAGCGTTACACGTAGCGATGAAGCCTTGGGTTAGCACTAAGCAGTTATTTGGTCAGCTAACAATTTATGGCTTGCTTGTAGTTCCGTGTACATGGTTAATTGCTTCCTATGCAAAAGATAAGTTTTTTACAAAAAATCAAGATTTTACAGCAGCTGAATAAGCGCGCTTTATTAGCTTCCCTTCTTCTAGCGAGTTTGCCCTTAACGGCGCTTGCCGAAGACGGTAAAGATTTTCCACAGCCACAAACTGTTCAGGAAAATATTACAAACCGTGTAAAAGGTGCTGAGGACAATAACTACCTCAGCCTATCATTCGAAAACGACCGCATCGGTAACGGTAAGGATCAAAACTACACAAGCGGTATCCGCCTTACTTATTACGAGGTAAACACCCCCGTCCCTCCCGTCATTGATAAGTTCGCAGAAGCTATTCCTACTTTTGATTTGAACACAACAACCAGTACGTTCTTTACGATTGGTCAAAACCTATACACACCTCAAGATATTACACAAAGCGCTAATCAGCCGAATGAACGCCCATGGGCAGGCTGGCTTTATGGTTCAGTTGGCTTAACCACAATCACTAAAAATCATTTAGATGAGCTTGAATTCACCCTTGGTGTTGTAGGACCTCAGGCATTAGGAAAACAAACTCAAAAATTTATCCATAACCACCTTACTAATTCCCCTGACCCTAAAGGCTGGGACAATCAATTGAAAACAGAACCAGGTGTTGTAATATCCGCGCGACGTCGCTGGCCTATTTTGTACGCTCAAAACTTTGATAACTATCGCCTACGTATTGAACCAAACGTCAACCTATCCTTGGGTAACGTCTATACATATGCAGGTACAGGTCTTGCAGCAGCCTTTGGACCAGGCAAAAACACCGCTCAAGACATGCCGCCGCGCGTGCAACCAGCAATGGCTGGTACAGGGTTCTTCGACACCCCTAACAATAAACTGAGCTGGTATTTATTTGGTGGTATCGATACGCGCTTAATCGCTCGCAATATTTTCTTAGACGGCAACACGTTTAAAAACAGCCCTAGTGTTAGTAAATTCCCCGTAGTTGCTGACGGGAATATTGGTCTAGCGCTCACCTATGATGACTACCGCCTTGCCTATACGCTTAATTACCGTACTAAGGAATTTGACGGTCAAGACAATGAAAGTGTCTTTGGCTCACTCACCTTCACCACACGTTTTTAATTTCCCTTTGCCAAATATGAGAATCGCTTAATACTTGTCGCTATGAGCTACGACATAATTCATATCGCTGGCAAACCTCATGTTTTAGTACCCGTACATGATTACACTTCCTTGAAGAACCAAGGAGATAACACGCGTGGGCTATCGGAAAAAGCATTAGAGGATTTGTCGTTAAAGACGGATAACCCAATTAAGATTATCCGCAAAGCGCGTAAACTAACGCAAAAAGACTTGGCTGAAGCCGCAGGGATTTCCCGTCCTTACCTAACCGAAATCGAAACAGGTAAAAAAGACGGCTCAATCCGCGCCCTAAAATCAATATCAGACGCGCTAAATGTGTCTTTGGAAATGTTAGTTTAACTAACGAATTACAGGAACACTGTAGCCCGTGCTACCATCAGTATAAGACGTTTCAGTAACAGAGGCGCTAGCTTTTGTAGATAGCTTTTGAACACCCCAACCAGCTTGTTGGTCAAATCCAGTTGAAACGCATAAGCCAAATGTTGTGTTTAACTCTTCAGCTACATTTCTTACGTGCTCAGGCACTAATCTTTGTCTACTCATAACAACTCTCCTTTAGATATAATTTCAAAAAAGCTACAACACATTAAAGTATATGTCAAATAGGCTGTATTTAACGCTTCAAACTACCCAAAACACCGCGCATAATTTCTTTGGCGATAGAACGTCCAACGGACGAGCTCATTGAGCGTACAATTGATTTGATTGCAGCTTCACCAACACCCTGACGGTTTGATTTACGCTTAGCTGGCTTCTTTTCTTTTAACTCTTCTACTTCTTCAGTTGCTTCCGCCGCTTTCTCTGCCTTCTTTTGCAAAATTTCAAACGCAGATTCACGGTCGATCGATTCATCGTACTTAGCGCCCACGCCATCAGCTTGCAACGCCATACGTTTTGCTTCCGCTGTTGCTGGTCCCAATTTCGAAGTTGGTGGGCGAATTAAAGTACGCTCAACAACGGATGGCGTTCCTTTATCTTCCAATGTTGATACCAATGCCTCACCAACACCAAGCTCAGTAATCACATCCGCCACATCAAACTTTGGATTTGCGCGGTATGTTTCTGCCGCTTGCTTAATCGCCTTTTGTTGCTTCGGCGTAAACGCGCGTAACGCATGTTGGATACGGTTACCCAATTGCCCCAAAACAGTGTCAGGAATATCAGCAGGGTTTTGAGTTACAAAGAAAACACCAACCCCTTTTGAGCGGATAAGGCGCACGACTTGCTCAACCTTACGCACAAGAGCTTTCGGAGAGTCGTTAAACAACAAGTGAGCTTCATCAAAGAAGAAGACAAGCTTCGGCTTTTTAGCATCACCAGCCTCTGGCAATTCTTCAAACAGCTCGGCCAATAACCAAAGTAAGAATGTCGCGTATAAACGTGGTGATTGCATCAACTCATCTGCCGCTAAGATATTCACA
>JAMASZ010000107.1 GCA_023301585.1 Alphaproteobacteria bacterium
TCAGTGGTTATCATTGACGACAACGCGTTGCGTGCAGACGGCGTGTTAAAGAAAAAGGTGTATTTGAATGATGAGGATTGGTTTGACAGAAGGTATGTTCGGAAGGAGAGTCTCTGAAGTCGGGTTTGTTGCTCTAGAAAATTGCTTTTCTGCACTGTCGAGGCTGGCCAATCATCCGGATGCTTGTCCAAACTATGCCGATTTCCCGAAAAAAATATTTTTTAATATTCATGTAAAACAATGTCAACCGAAGAAAACCTTGAGATTTCAATCTTCAAAGATATCGATGCTTCAAAAACAATAGTAGCAGCGGTTATGAACCCGTCTGTTAGTCGAGGTGTTGGTCCGATGATGTTGAAATTACTCCCCGCGTTGGACACGGCCATGGGTACGATGACGTACACGGGTGACTTGCGCAACGTGCTGGTTGAAGAATGTGATGAATTTAACCCCAATGGCGATGTGATACAAGATTACTCCGAGATATCGGGAAATAACGTCAAATTTTCGATATCTAACAAGTTTTTTGTTCTTGGAGGTGCGGCTTATCACCTGCACAAGACCAACGATAATTCTCCCTTCTCTCATATTTTACCCGGTGTTCACGACGTGGATGTTGAATTCCATTCAACAATATCTGGTGAGGGTGTTGGCGGATGGTACGAGCATCCTTTTTCTAGATCATGTATCAACCGATTGAAAAACGGTGTTTCGAGTAACAGCGGTGAACATGTGAGCGTGTTGAATCAGCCTGACAATATTCTATCGCCGATTCTAAACAGAGTGGTTACAACAATTCGGCACCACATTGCGTATGAAACACAGGGCCCGATCGGAATAGATCGCGACTACGATCTGTTTATTCGTGGAAGAATGCACAAGGTACAACTGAACTTTCCCTTTACTCCCGGTATAGAAGATCCTGATTTATTGTACTCGGAGGTTGTTTCTAATTTCTACCGCATACGTGTGGTCGACGAGGGCAGGATGTTGAAAGTCCAGGTGGAGATCAGGGCTCGTGACACTGATGCTAATTTTTCCGCAATGGATCACGTATTTGAAGTAGTAATGCTAGTGTCAAACTCCAATTTCCAACCTTCGAAAAGAGTCGTAAAGATACGGGATACTTATGTATTTAACAAAGAAAGGTTGTTTGAAAGCAACATGGCGTCGTTGTTGGATAGGTCTACCGTTGCTACCAAGCTTGGACTAGATGATACAAATGGTATCCTGAGTGCTGGAAAATGTGCCCAAGACTTTTTAAGAGTTGTCTATCTATTACTGGATGGCCTAAATACTCCTGAGCCGCGCTGGGTGGAAACCAAGGGATACACAAAGATATTCGGTGTCCGGTCTGGTGATTTTGGCGGCGAGAAAAACATGGAAGAAATGGTAAACAGACTTGGTCTCCTCGCTACACCGATAGAGGTATTTATGTTCATCACGCGTTACATCAAACCTTGTGTAACGAAGTCTAATATTTCTATGATGGATGTATTCAGGAATGTCGATAGTAAAACGCGCACGTGGGCTTTAGGTCGTGATTTTAAAGATATTGTCAACACTTTCCAGAAAAATTTTTCACAGTCACCGGAACTGTTAGCACAAAGAGAAGATATCAACAGGAGCATAGTTGAAATACTCGAAAAAGAATTAGAAGCGACCAAAATCTTGGAAGATCGGAAATTGATGAGCGCAATACTGAAAAAATCTAAGGCTAGGTTGAAGCCGTACCTGTCACGTGATTTCGAAATAAACGTTCGCCTCAGTATAGGAGAAGGACGCCGGGGAGACGCACGAGTCGTGCGTAAAGACGGGGAACTAAGCCTTTCTGCCGATGACTACATTGATGGGAAAAAAGTAAGCGTCATAAGTCATGATATTGTCAATGAATACATGTATGGTTTCAAATTAGAGGACGGCGAAGATGCTTTTTTTTCTATCGATGACTTCATTGGAGCCTTTCTCACAAAGAATCCGGAGAAAAGTTGATGGAAATGATCCCCGCAGGGGGCAATTCGTGAGAGTTCATCATCTATGCAAGGGTCAGTTCGTCCAACGACAAGTCGCGGCCCTCCAAGAAAGTTATCCGCACCATGATCCCGCAGGACTTCGTTAAAGTAGCAACAAAAATAATGTTTTCCGGTTTCAAAACAACAAAAACAACTTGATTACCATGTACTGCTCTCCCTACATCCCGCACATGGTTCCGCCCACTGTAAAAGCCTCAAAGCAGCCGGTCATAGGCTCGTGGATCGCCTCGTTTGACGCCAACGGCACTCCGTTCTGGACAAATAGTGTCAACAAAGAGACTTCCTACCGCTTATTTGTCCAACAGACGAGTCAACCGGGTATGCCGTTGGTGCCTGCGGGGAACGGGGAGATCCCGCCGTGGAGCCTACCGCTCAAGGCGCCGCCACCGCCGTCGGCAACTACGTCCGGTGCTGAAAGCAATAATAGTCGTAGCAAGGGCGCTTACAGTATTCGCGTGGGAAATTGGGAGGAGACGTACGACTCGGTGGACGGCAAAAAAAGTTGGTTCAATACCAAGACACGAAAGACCACAACAAAAGATCCCTTCCGGTGACCGAAGCGCCAGCTATGTAGGCCGCGCTCATCCATGTTCCGACTTGAGCCTGCAAAACCAGTTTTGAACGAACGAAGCAAAAAAACGTTATCATTGACACCGTCGCCGCTCACCGCTCGACAAGTGTAAAAAAACTTCAATACACACAAACACACACCTGAACATCGCCGGAAGAGCCACCCCGCGCCTCCTAGACCTGCGCCTCAGGACCGCCATGGTTCCGGTCAGATTTACAGCTGGCTCCCGGGCAGTTGTCGGAACCCCATTCCCCCCGTTTCCACCCTTTCCGGACGTCCACGCCCATGAGGTGGCAGTCACCGCATCCACCCGCAGTAGAACGCGACGAAGGGCCTCCTGTTTGTACAGCTGATCTTGTGTTGCTGGTTTGTCGGTTCCCGTAGTCTTGGCTTTCTGGATATGGTTCATGTGGCCGATCAACGTCCTATTGTTCATCGCCTGGTATTTCCCGAGTCCGTTACCAAACTTGAGCGACGCGCCTGCCTCTATGAGAAGCTTGGCGAAGCCGGGCGAGGACGGACTGCACGAACTAACATGGTGCGCCAACGGAGTCTGGACAAACGGCACAGACTTCCCGTTGAGCCAATTCCCAAAACACCCAGCCCCATCGAGGTACTCCGAATCTCCCCAGCGGCGCTGCACCAGTAGCTTCATGTGCGCATACTTTCCGTTAGCATTTGCCACAAAGAGCGCTTCCCCGGTGTCGACGACGCCGGCGCCAAGAAGGAGAGTCATGATGTCGAGATGACCATGGTCGGTGGCATCCACTAGGGCTCCTACACCTCCGCTCGGGCCACCGCAGCCCGCGATGCCAAAAAGCTTGACCAGCTCGTGAACGATATCAAGGCAACCACCCTGCGCCGCTTCCTCCAGGGGGAGGACTGTTTTGCCGTTCCGCGCAAGGGGTTCGAAGTTGGGCAACAGAGCATCGGCGCCCTCCTTATGAAGAATCTGGACTACATGGAGCTGGCGGTTAATGACGGCCGTCATGAGAGGTGTCACTCCGTGCTCTGCACGGGAGTTGACGTCTGCCCCGTGACGGATGTACAGGCCCATGAGCGCCATGCGTCCATATCCAGCCGCCATGTGGAGCGGTGAGATACCCCTCCCGTCGAGGGCGTTGACATCTGCTCCCTCGTGGATAAAAAACTGAGCGACGTTCAGACGTCCAGTCACCTCGTGAGCCGCCTGAGAACGGCAAGTGAGGTGCAGAAGCGTTTGACCATGGGGGTCCGCGTAGTCCATCCAGCACCCACTCTCGACGAGAATCCTGGCGACGGCCGGGTATTGAGAAGCGTAGACAAGGGCCGTGTGACCATCGTTGTCCACGCAGCGAGAAGCATCCGCTCCAAGTTCGAGAATTTGGCGGGCCATCTTTCCATCACCGTGTCCAGCCACGATCATAAGGGCTGTCATCCCCGTGGGGCCACAATGATCGATACCGACGCCGCGACGGAGTACTTCCTCCCGCACTTCGCTGATGGAACCCGCCTTTGCAGCAGTAAGAAGTCTCTCGCACGACATCATCACGCCTGTTGTGACGTAGTCGGGGACAGGGGGTTCTGGAAAAAACGCGGCGGAATTAAAACTGATGCATACCCTTTCAAATTCAATACGAAACCCCCTCCGCAGCAGAGCGCCCAAAGGGAACCCGAAGCCCTGCAACCCAGCAGCGAGATCCAACAACTGTCTATCATGAATCATCCCGAGAGGGCGGCCATTCAGGAGGAGGACCTGTTGCAGATGCATGCGATGGTCGCGAACGGGGTTGATGACGAGCGCTGGGGGGATTATCTGAAAGTGCCGCTGGAGCAAGCGATGATGGCACAAAATGTGCGACTTTTCAACATCCTGCTCGACGCCGGCGCACACCCGGGCAACGACATCCTCCACCGTGCTGTAAGTGAAGCGATGCCCGAGTTTGTCGACATTCTTCTGGCCAGGGGAGCAGATCGAGATGAGACATGCATCCTCAGGGGAAAAACACCGCTCATGTACGCTATAGAAGCCAACAGTCCCGTCCACACGGGTCTAGCGACCAAACTGCTGGAAGCCGGAGCACTCGTCGACAGGAGGGACGAGGAGGGCATGTCTGCACTCGACATGGCTGTTCAAACGGCAGATGTTTCCGTTGTTCGAGACATTGCTGCCCGGGTGACAAACATCGACCAGAGCGGTTTCGAAGGAAAAACTGCTCTGCATCACGCCGCTTTGTGGGAGAGCGTGGAGGCCGTCGACGCACTGATCGAAGCCGGGGCCAGTATCGACAAAGGCAATCGGTTCGGCGACACACCTTTGCTGACGGCTTCACAGGGTGGTGACCCAGAAATAATACGGGCCTTTCTACGGCACGGGGCAGATGTAAACACCACCGGTGACGGCGGGCGCACGCCCCTGCACATGGTTTGCCTTGTAAAAATGGAGGGGATGTACGAGGCAGCGGATGCTTTGCTCCGCTCTGGCGCGGACGAAACAGCCTTGTCGGACGATGATCTGACACCCGAGAGCGAAATGGATAACATTATCGTAAATACGGTATATGAAGGGACGGATGAAGCGACGGATGACGAGATCAATCGCACTCGGCTGCTTCTGTCTCGGGCGCCGCGCGACAGAGCGTGGCGTCGCCGGGGCTGGCTGGCCGTGCTTCGCGCGCGGGAGACAAACAGGCTTCGAAGTGAGGAGGAGGAGGAGGAGGAGGACGCACTATTGCTGTGGCTGCTGGCTTCGGCGGATGATGCCATCTTCCGCACAGCGGTGGGCTTTCTGTAAGGCGGCACGAGACAAATGTGAGATTTACAAATTTGAAGGACCCAGTGCAGAGAAAGGCGTAAAATGTAGTGTGTGTGTGTGTGTGTGCGTGCAAGTACAAATAAACCCCGCATATTTTCCTTGTTTCCGTCTTCTCATCAATGGCAGGACGACAAGCGGAGTGCTCCATCGACTGGCGTGCCCGAGAGTTCAGAAAAATGCAGAGTCGGACGCCCGTGGGGGTCGAAATTTTCCCGGTATTTAGTGTATCGTGTGCATTCGATGTTTCGGTGACTGACGATTACGAAGGGCCCTTGTGGCCAAGCAACACGTAGTACACGGCCCACATGCTGTAGAACGGCTGGAGGAAAGTGTACCCGAGGCCGTGCTTCACGACCGAAGAGGTGGCGCCAGTTGCTAGACCGATGGCTCTCCAGTTACAGTAGAACATCCCCACGAGACCAGCTACGATGAGAAGTATCGTGAGGTAAAACGTCGATGGGTTGGCTTGTTTGGCCGCCCCGAGACGATTGATGTAGGTGTCTTCATCACTTTTCTTTTCAAAAACCGTAGGAAGCATTCTTTGTTTATTCCAATACGAAGATTATATCTGAATAAATGTGGCATTCGACCAACACGTGTTCACTCCGCACTACGGCCATTCAATTTCCATTTCCGAGACATTTGTCGGCTCGGGGCACCCTTCCGACCGCACCCACTCCAACAACTCTAGATTATCCGACTTTTCCGCCTGCGCGAACGTCCGCTCATCCCAGGGGCACCCCTTCGACCGCGCCCACTTTAACACCTCTAATTTCCCCGACCGGGCGGCCTTGGCACAAGTACGTTCATCCCACGCACAATTAACAGTTCTGAGCTGCTGCAGCATTCCCAAATTTCCCGAACGTGCGGCCGCAGCACACGTGCGCTCGTCCATGACACAGTCGTCGTCGCACACCCAGTCCAAAATGTCTATATTTCCGGACCGGGCGGCGTAGGTGCAGATGGTGTCCTTGTTCCACGCAAACTCCATCTCGAAAGTCCAGACGAGGGCGTCGAAGTTGCCCCCTCGGGCGGCGTCGGAACACAAAGTGTCCCCGTCGAAGGGGCATGAGTGTATCCAGGCCCATACCAGCAGGTCGTAGTGCCCTCCACGGGCGGCCGCGGAGCACGTGTTCTCGTCCCACGGCAGGCCGTTCTGGCGCGCGCACTTGAGGAGGTCGAGTCGTCCGAGCTGCGCGATGGCCTCGCAACGAGAAGGAGTTCGGGGAAGACCGCTGTCGATGCTGTACTGTAGCTGAGACACCGTTGTTTCTGTTGTGATCGCGCGGGTCCAATTGAAACGACACCACCTTTTGCGGGGAGTCGGCGCTGTATCGCGCCACACGCGGCATACCGATGCGAAAAAGAAGTGTTGGTCTTCCGGCACGAATTCGGACATGTGCGACACGATATCCTTTTTCTCGCCCAGCGGATTGTTCATGGTTGATGATTTAATGAATGAAGTTGTGGCCATGATGTACCTTACCAGAAAACGAAAAGCGACGATCAATAATGAGATTGCTGAACTTTTTTCTTTCACCACCATTTCTACCCCAAAAATCAAGCGCATTAAAGACCTCGTGCGTGCCACCTCAAAAGAAAGTCGGGACGGAAAGTGCCGAAGCCTGGCAACGTAAATCAAAGAAACCCCACAATGTGCCTGAACACCCCTTCCATAACGCCGCGCCTGTCCCACACCCATATCACCAAACGAACCCAGTCCGAAGCCTGTAGCTCAAACGTTTGAAACGACTCGAGCGAATCCGCTCCCATAGACGGCGATGAAAATTCAACGGAGCCCATGGCGTCGTTCCAGTCTTGGTTGCTGATTTCCATGTCTACCGAGTCGAACGATTCAAACGATTCCAATGATTCGCATTCCAAAGATTCCAGGGGCACCCAAGCCTTGCCGAGCGTCATGCACATCAAAACGAGGCCCCTCCGACGCCAGGCCCTATCCTTCGGCGCCGAAAGCAGCAGACGCCTGGTCCTGGCGTCGTGAAACGTGCCGAAGCGCGAAAAGTACTCCACGGCACGTTTCCCGTGGTTGTCGCACAGAGTCTCGTCCGCCCCCGCCCGTAGCAAGAAATCTGTCGCCGTCGCGACCCACGCCGACTGCCTGTATCGCCCCATCTTGTGCAGCACCGTCTGTCCCGCGTTGTTACGGGTGTTGATTTGCGCCCCGTGGTCCACCAGGGCGATCACGCCGCGGAGTGTTTTGTTCAGTACCATCACGGGGGTGTCGCCCAAGCGGTTTCGCGCCTCGATCGAGCCACCGCTGCCCACGAGAAGGTTGACGGCGTCGCTGTCGCGGGCGAGATGCAGCGCCGTGTTGTAGGCGCGGTCAGTGATCGTCACGTCCGCTCCGTTCCTGATGAGGAAGTCCGCGATGGAGAGGTGGCCACCGGACACGGCGACGAAAAGCGCGCAACTTCCGGTCCTGTCCTGCCGGCCGAGGTGCGCCCCCGCGACGGCGAGAGCGGCGACCACCTGGTGACAGCCCAGGCGAGCAGCGTTCTGAACTGCACTCACACCGCTGCGGTTTACAGCGTCCACGTCCACGCCGTGCTCGATCAGGGCCTCGACGACACCGAGGCGTTTCTTTCCGACGGCATAGTGCAGCGCAGAAGCCCAGTGGTTATCCCTCCTCGCCGCATCCGCACCCGCCACCAACAAAATTTGGACAGATGCAACGCTGCCGGTGAAGCAGGCCAGGTGTAGCGACGTCTCGCCCCGGAGGCCGGTAGAATTGATGGGGGTCACTCGACACAGCTCTCTCACCACAGGTACATTACCGTCCAGGATCGCGAGGTCCAAGGCGGTGCGCCCGGCGTTGCTCCTCAGCGAAGGGTTTGCTCCGAAGCGCAGGAGGACGCCGACCACGCACGGGCTTCCACCGCGGGCCGCGTGATGGAGCGGCGTCTGGCCACCGACGTCCAGGGCGTTGACGCCGGCCCCCCTTTCCAAGATGAATTTGACGAGGTTGGCACGGTCCACCCTCGCGAAATAGTGGAGCGGGGCGCGTGACTTATCGTCCAGAGCGCCGACGTCCGCTCCGCGGCTCAGGAGAGCGCACACCGTGACGTTGCCCCTGGAGCAGCCAAGGTGGAGAGGCGTCCTGCCGGTGCGGTCTCGAGCGTGCACATCCGCCCCGACGTCCACGAGCATGTCCACCACCGCCTTTCCCTCGGCCCAGTGCAGAGGGGTGAGTCCGAGTAGCTCGTCGGCGACCGTGGGATGGAGTCGGCCGCCGCTCAAGATCACCCGCACCATGGCGCAGTTTTCGTACATGCACGCGTAGTCGAACGAAGACAAGCCTTTCTTGTCGCGCAGGGTAACATCTGCACCCGCCTTCACGAGCGCCTGCGACACGCACAGGCGCTCCAGCGCGATCGACTCGTGCAACGGAGTACGCCCCCGATCGTTCTGCACGTCGACGCCGACCCTGCGCCGCCGAAGCAACGCCGCGACCACATCACCATTGGGGGCGTAGTGCAGAGGGGTGTCGCCCGAGTCGTTCCGCGCACCGGGGTCCGCATCTAAGTCGAGCAGAGAGTAGATGGTATCGGTCGCCGCCTCCCGACACGCGTGATGCAGGGGGGTACTCTTGAGAGCCGTAGAACGACCGTCGCGTATGCTCTGTCGCAGAGATTCCGCGCTGCAGTGCAGGTGGTAGCAGTCAGCGTGGGAAACCATGTTGAGACGCCGCCCTAAGGGTGAAAAGAGGGGAGAGTGTGGCGAAAAATGGAGGTACGTTTGTTGCGTGCGTAAACGAAAAAAGATCTCTGTCCTTCTCAAGTCGTGCGCCAAAGTATTGGGACAGGTACTACTGCAAGGAAAAGGGAATAGTTTGATGTGTTTATCGTTACCGTCAACTTACTACTTTACGTCGATGACTGAAGGCGCAATGGGTATTGCAATTCTTCTTTATTGAATGTCATTCGCGTCTTGAAGGAACTTCCGTTTGTTCTAGCAACTTCCCACTTCCATACTTCCTGATCACTTCGATGCCGTATTTCGTATGTATGGTCCGTGTCTAGCATCTGGAGCGATGATAAGTATCTGTCGCCGATGGATCGGACGTGGTCCGCGTTGATTTCACTTGCTGTCAGGTTTCTCAGGCCTTCCTGTTCTGCCGTCGACATGGCGCTGGTGTCAATACGGACATCGTTGATCATGTGGTCGGAATCGTGTAGAATCGATTTCAACGCAAACGCGACAAATACGTCTACGAAAAAATCCTCCCATGACTTGTCGGATTCGATGTAAAGCGCGACACGGGCAAAATCAATGTACGAGTCGCGGTGCAAAGACCCTAAAATGTGAGGCAATTGTGTCACATCCACCGACCCCTCTACATTGCTGGTAAAGCTGTCTTCCAACGTTGCAGACATGTAGCACACTGCACCGTGGAACGCGCGACGTATTTTCAGGGGGACGGAACTTTGGTGTATGATATTGATAGTCTTTGTCGTAACAACACCTTCGGCGAAATCTAGAAGCTCGGTATCTGAGGGACGAAGGAATATGCCATCGTTGGACATCACCAACCTCATTCCAGCACCACTCCAATTGGTCAGGTTTCTGGATAAAAAACTCCTTTTTTGGAGGTCAGTTGTTGCAAATACGTAGTAACTCACGTAAGGTTGTGATTTTGCAAGAAAGCAAAATTTTATGAATACGTTGTACCATGATTCTTGTTCGTGAACAAACAATCGATTGCCACCAGAGAGCTCCGAAGCTTCTGTTTTGTACGCGGCCCACGAGGGAAGTCTCTTCAATATACCACCGCCTAGTCGCACATCTTCATCTAGTTTGGGAGTTAGGAAAGCGAGTGCCCCTAAGAACCGGTGATTGGATTCGTTCTCGTGTAAGACGCAGCATCTACCGCGAGGATCGAGATGAGGTGGACAGTGTGAATCATCCTCCTTGCGCTCTTTATATGTGGACTTAGTCGTCACACAAGCCTCGTCCGCCATGTCTCTCTGTTGTCGAGACAAAACTCGAACAGTGCTGGGGTTGGAAGAGAAGTCCAAAGCTCTCTCAAAAACACCCTGTTGTCTCATACTTTTGGTACGAGAATTTTCCTCCATGTGTACAATGTTCATCTTGATGTACGCGCACATTATTTCTTGCATTTCTGCGCTTTGATCACACAAAAAAACATCGAGTAGAAAGGGGGCCACGAGGCCGATGCTCACTTCGTCGAGCATTTCGTGTACTTTAGTAGTTTTTTGAAGCTGTACACAAGCGTTGCGGACTTGAGCCAAACAGCGGGAATTCCGTTCAGGTCAGTCAGTCAGCCAAGACGCACGACAGCAGTACAAATTTGCACCAGAAACAAACTCACCCTTTTCACAGCGGAAGACGCCCCCTGTATCGCTGTTGCGGCCGTAGGTGATGCGGTGCGTGGCCGACGTGTGGTGGAAAGAGGAGGAGAAGGCGGGTGCAAGAGACAGCAGGCACAAAATGAAGAGGCGGATCCTGGCCCTAAAAGACTGTCACGATCGACCAATCACCGCCCAGCAGTTTTTGGCGACCGCCCGTCCGTGCCACACCACACACCAGCGCCGCCGCCGCCGCCGCCCGCACAGGCCGACCTACGCGATCTCCAACGTGCCGACGGAGAGAAACAAAGGTGTGTGACAATGAAAGTACCGGGCGATCCTGCGGATCTTGCTGCACTGCTGTCTCTTGAACTAAAACGTGGGCAGAAATAATTAGGGTCTCACCAAAAATTGTTGCAATTGCCACAAACCGCCGCTGCTGCTCAGTGCTGCCAGGAACGGATCGGACAATCAGATCGCCTCCTCCTCCTCCTCATGTCGGTCTTTCAATTGGGAGACAGCATGGGGATGACACTTCTACACTACGCCGCCGGCTCAGGAAGCATTGAAAACGCCACCTTCCTCCTCGACCACGGAGCGGACGTCCATGCAGTGAACGCAGACGATTGTACGGCACTCCACATATCCTCGGAGGAAGGGAATCACTCCATGTGTGACGTGCTCCTCAGAGCCGGTGCTCGCGTCGATGCGGTCGACAAGTTCGGGCGGACGCCGCTGATCTCGAGTGCATGGAAGGGGCACGTCATGGCAACGGCGGTGCTGCTGGTGGCGGCCGCCAACGTCAACCACCGCCTGCCCAACGGCAGAACTTCCCTGTTCTTTGCGGCCAAGTGCGGAAGCCTTCCGACGGTTCAAGCGCTTCTCCGCGCCGGTGCCAACCCGGTGCTCAGTCGGGTGAAGGATGGCGAGTTTCAAACCTTCATGTATCAATCCAGGGTCGGTCCCCTGGACATCGCCGCGGAAAATGGCCACAATGATGTCGTACGCGAGCTGCTGGAGTGGTGTGGTGTGGAGGGATGCGGAGGGGAAAGCAGGGGCGTCCTCGCTCTCCTCAACGCCTCCAAGGGAGGCCACTTCCAAACCATGACTACACTGCTCGACGCCGGAGTGGTCGACTGCGGCGAGGCTTTGTGTGGCACGATCAAATTTGGCGGCGAGGAGGCCATTAAGATGCTGATCGCGCGACGCACGGATGACTTGGATGACTATGTGCGGTGCAGGGCCTTCAACGGCCACGGCCAAGAGGGTATCTCCCTGATCGCGTGTCTGTTCAACACCAGCTCGCTGAGAGATTCATCGCGCAGACGGATGAGGCGTCTGATTGACGCCGGAGCGCAAACAAACACTGATAGTCCGATCATCTCCGCGAGGAAAGACAAGTCGATCCAAGCGTTTGGAGATCTTTATACATATGCGGAATTCCTCATCTTGGAAAACGGACGCAATGGAGGCAGCGGCGCCGAAGGTAAAATTTGTGGATTGAAGGGGATGCACTCCCTGCTGCTGCAGGAGGACGCTGTTCACGCAACCTCGTGGCTCTGGGGCTTCGGTTCAGAAAACAGGACCAAGACCAAGGCCAAGAAACTTTCGACGGCAGTGCGCTGGAAGAAGGGGGCAGTCCAGTCGCGTGTGCTCAGCAAGGCGCTCACCAGGTAGGTGTGTATTTTGCTTTTTTGCTTTTTTTGCTGTTGATTCATTTCTTGGTTTGTTTTGGTAGATATTTGTACACAAATTGACTTTTGTCCGAATGCTCCAACAAACAGGTGCGCCGCCAAGCTTGACGACACGTTCGAGGGGTACGGAGAGCCTGAGGAGGAGGAGGAGGAGGAGGAGGAATCTGACGCATAGGCGCGTGGATTTCACGATTTTGCGATCAGAATGAAATGACGATGCCGCGGATGAAGGAGAATTTTGTTGCAGTGGACAGACGCTTTGCGGGTGGTTCCGATAAATCAACAGCGATTGTTGTCGAGGGATCGTAGTCGGGAATTGAAAATTATTATTCGCGTTGGTTTGTGAGATGGCTGAGTTTCTTGAAAAGGGGCTCTCGATGTCCGGGAGAAGAGCATCACCTGCGCTGACACGAGATGAGACTTCCGGGAAATCTCATCTCAGCCGAAAAAAACAAAACAATCGTTTTTCCGTTGACGGAGCCACATACGCACGTGGCAGCGGCAATAGCCCAACTGCAAACCCCCTGTGAGA
>JAMASZ010000108.1 GCA_023301585.1 Alphaproteobacteria bacterium
CGCGAATTAAACTGCCCATGTCTTTCGATGCTTTATCGACGGTGTCTATGTTCGTTGTTCTGACCATGTAGTTTTGGGTTAAAATGTAGCGGTTGCTTGCGTAATTTTGACGGTAAGATTGCGCCATTAAATCTTGAACATTCACTTGGCGCAGTTCAATTTCAGTGCCTTTAATGCCGTGCCTTGTCAAAAAGTTTAATAACGTTTTTCCATGTGCGTCCATTTTGTTTTGTAGAACAGTTAGGTCGTTACCAGTTTCGGTGTAAGAGATTGACCATAGTGCAAGGTCGGCTTCTACGTCACGTTCAGCCAAACCTTTGACGGATACGGAGCGATCAAAACTTCTGAATTCTGTTAGACCTTCGTTGATTTGCGAGCCTGCAAAAGCAATGCCGAGGGCAATGATTATTGTTGCGATAATAAGGAGTATGTTTTGGTTTACGTTGTTACCCATGATTTCTTCCTTTTATTATTAAATGTATTTCTTAGCCCAAGTGGAAATAACGTGAGCAGCGTATTCCGCATCTTCTTTACGAGAAATTAGGTGGTCTGCATCATCGAGTGACACATAGCTTTTAGGGTGCCTTGCCCACGAGAATATTGTTCCTGCATTTTCTATGCCGACAGTTTTATCAAGTGGAGCATGCATAACCAATAAAGCTTTTTTCAGATTGCTGACGTGATGCTGTAATTTTATACCTTCGATATCTTCGATAAATTGCTTTTTGATTTTGAACGGACGACCGACAAGGCAAATGTCTGCTTCGCCATCGCGCATTATTTTTTCTCTGTCAGCTTGAAAATTATCTGCGACGTGGGCAACATCTGCTGGGGAGCCTAATGTCACCACTGCGCGTGCTTCGGGGATTTGGTTTGCAGCGGCGAGGACAGCAGACCCGCCTAAAGAATGTCCGATAAGAATAGCGGGGGCTTTAAACTCTTCGCGCATAAAATTTGCGGCGGCGACTAAATCTTCGACGTTTGAGGAGAAGTTTGTGTTCGCAAAATCACCTTCGCTTGCGCCCAGACCCGTAAAGTCAAAACGAACAACTGCGATGTCTTGTTCTTTTAAAACTTTTGCAATGCGCGCTGCGGCAAAAATATCTTTTGTGCAGGTGAAGCAATGAGCGAATAGGGCATAGGCGCGAATGTTTGAATCTGGTTTATCAATACTTGCGGCGAGGGTTTCCCCTGTGCTTCCTGTGAATTGAATTTTATCCATGATTATTTTTGGCGACTTTTGATTGCGGTTTCTGGTTTTAGGTAAGTGTAGATATCGTCCGTAATTTTCGGCTCTATGGATTGTAGTTCATCTAATTCTATTTCGGCGAGTTTACAGTTTTTTGTCTCAGCAAGTTTGACGATTTGACCCGTTACGTGGTGGGCGTCTCGGAAAGGCATGTCGAGGTTTTTGACCAACCAGTCGGCGATTTCTGTGGCGGTGGCGAAACCACTTTCGGCGGCTTCGCGCATGTTTGGCAGGTTAAATTCTGCGCTAGAAATCATTCCGTTCATTGCATCTAAACATAATGAGACAGTATCGAAGTTTTCGAAGGCTGATGTTTTGTCTTCTTGCATGTCTTTGTTATAGGCGAGGGGTAGGGCTTTCATCACGGTCATGAGTTGAAGTAAGTTGCCGTTTAGGCGTCCTGTTTTTGCGCGGACTAATTCGGCGGCATCAGGGTTTTTCTTTTGTGGCATAATTGATGAGCCAGTTGACCATTGATCGCTTAATTTAATAAACCCAAATTGTGGTGTTGCCCAAACGATAACTTCTTCGGCAAGGCGCGAAAGGTTTAGCCCGCATTGTGCGGTGCAGAATAAAAACTCTGTCGCGAAGTCACGCGCGGAAACGGCGTCCATTGTGTTTTCCATTACGCCATCAAAGCCAAGAGATTTGGCAGTCATAGAGCGGTCTGTATTGAATCCTGTTCCAGAAAGTGCGCAGGCACCGAGAGGGGATTTGTTTAGACGTGTGCGGCAATCGATGATGCGAGATTTATCGCGTTCCATCATTTCAAAATACGCGCCTAAGTGCATGGCGAGGGTAACAGGTTGGGCGACTTGTAAGTGCGTAAAACCCGGCATGATTGAATCTTTATGCGCGTCACAAGTTTTTTGTAGGGTGTTTTGGAAGTCTTCGATTTTTTCGACAAGTGCGTCACAAGCACCACGTACCCATAGTTTGAAATCGGTTGCGACTTGGTCATTTCTGGAACGGGCGGTGTGAAGTTTTCCTGCGCTGTCGCCGATGATTTCTTTTAAGCGACTTTCGATGTTCATGTGAATATCTTCAAGGGCTGTTTTAAATACGAACGTGCCTGATTCAATTTCTTCGGCTACTTGGTCTAAACCTTTTAGAATTGCTTCGCCATCATTTGCGGGGATGATTTTTTGTGCAACAAGCATTTCACAATGCGCTTTTGAACCTGCAATATCTTGACGCCAAAGACGTTTATCAAAATTAATAGAGGCATTAATTTGAGTCATGATATCTGTGGGGGCGTCGGAAAAACGACCACCCCACATTTTATTGCTATCAGTGTCTTTAGGCTGCTTTTTTGTCATTAGACTTTTTCTTTAAACCATCCTGAAAAGATTTTTGCGCCTTTAGGCGCACCGCGTTTACTTTAATGAACCCATCCGCATCAACGTGGTTGTAACCACCATCAACATCAAACGAAGACAAATCTTGATTGTATAGAGAGTTTTGCGATGTACGCGCGATTGGGTAAGGCAGACCTTTATAAAGTTTTACCTGAACTGTTCCGCTCACGTTTTTCTGACAATCTTCCATGAAGTTTTGCAAAATGTTCATTTCTGGTGAGAACCAGAAACCGTTATAGACAATTTCAGTGTATTTGTTTGATAGAGTATCGCGAAGTTTTTTCACTTCTCTATCCATTGTAATACCTTCAAGGTCCAAATGGGCGATGTTTAGAATTGCACCGCCTGGTGTTTCATAAATTCCGCGTGACTTAATGCCAACAAAACGGTTTTCGACCATATCCAAACGACCAATACCATGTTTCGCACCGATTTCGTTTAGGTAGTTAAATAGCTTAAGCGCATCAGTAATTTTTGTGCCGTCTTGCTTGTTTTCAACCGCAGTAGGAATACCGTCTTTGAATGTAATCGCAATTACGTCCGCAGTGTCTGGTGCTTCTTCTGGTGAAGTTGTGTGAGAGTAAACATACTCTTCACAAACAGCGTTTGGATCTTCTAGCTCACCACCTTCGTGAGAAATATGAAGTAGGTTTTCATCTTCTGAATAAGAAACACCTTTGTTTTTCTTGATTGGGATACCGTGCTTATCAGCGTATTCAAGCATTTCATTGCGACCAACAAATTGCTCCAAGAACTTTGGCATTTTCCATGGTGCTAAAACTGTAATATCTGGCTTAAGCGCGTAGTAGCCTAATTCAAATCTAACTTGATCATTCCCTTTACCTGTCGCACCGTGAGATACGTAATCTGCGCCTTCTTTAATCGCGATTTCGATTTGGCGTTTGGCGATGATTGGACGGGCGAGGGCAGT
Source organism: Alphaproteobacteria bacterium (assembly GCA_023301585.1). Taxonomy (GTDB): domain Bacteria; phylum Pseudomonadota; class Alphaproteobacteria; order Micavibrionales; family Micavibrionaceae. The sequence goes on from JAMASZ010000108.1 coordinate 3,539, forward strand.
ACCCATTAAGTAACGGCTCTCATAAACGGCATTCGCGGCATAGGCAGGGAAAATGTAATCCGTTACAAATTCATGTTTTAAGTCTTCGATGTAAACTTTGCTCGCGCCTAATTTAAGGGCTTTTGCTTCAGCGGCTTTAAAATCTTCTTTTTGACCAACATCTGCCATGTAGGCGATAACTTCATAGCCTTCCTCGATAAACCATTTAAGAATGATGGATGTGTCTAAGCCACCTGAATATGCGAGTACAATCTTTTTAGCCATGATGTATTTTTCCTATAGTTTAATGTTTTTGTATATGTGCCACTCTAGTTATGCGGGAGCATTTAGGTTAATAAAGCTCAAAACTGTGGCAGAACTTTGATAGCTTTGGAGGCACGAAGCGGAATCGAACCGCTGTACGGGGAGTTGCAGTCCCCTGCATGACCACTCTGCCATCGCGCC
>JAMASZ010000109.1 GCA_023301585.1 Alphaproteobacteria bacterium
GCTTGTGCTGAGTCCACTGTTGGTGGCTCACCAGGACGCATAACACGGTAAATATCGATCAACGCTTCTTCACGTGTATCACATTTATCAACCATCAATGTATTACGAACATACGGACCAACGTTTGTGTGGTCAATCGCAAGAATTGGCAATGTAGTGATTGAGAAGTTCTCTAATTCACCCATGTCTTCTTCGGTTAACTCGTGACCTGCTTCAAAGTAAACTTGCCCAGTTTCACCATCAAAGATGTCTTCTGCTAAATATGTACCAATTAACTGCTCATCTTGAACAAGCATATTTTCTAAACCACCCTCAACAAGCTTCTTTGCTTTGCGAGGTGTAATTTTTTCACCAGCTTCTAAAACAGCTTTACCAGTTTTAGCATCAATTAAGTCATGCGCTAATTTTACGCCACGGAAGCTTTCTGGGTTAAATGGTGTTTTCCAGCCATTCTTTTCTTTAGTGTAAGGAAGTGTTTCATAGAATGTTGAAAGAATTTCTTCATTCGACATACCTTGAACCATAATTGGATCAACTTCTTTATCATTTGCTTCACACTCTGCACGGTAAGCTGCTGTTTTAGCAGAATCTAGTGCGCGCATGAATGTTGTAACTGGCAATTTACGACGACGGTCAATACGAACATACATCAAGTCTTTCGCATCAAATTCGAAATCCAACCATGAACCACGGTAAGGAATTACACGTGATGAGAATAAATATTTACCAGATACGTGTGTTTTACCACCATCATGGTCAAAGAACACACCTGGTGATCTGTGCATTTGAGAAACGATAACACGCTCAGTACCATTCACAACGAATGTACCGTTATCTGTCATCAATGGCATATCAACCATGTAAACGTCTTGTTCTTTAATATCGCGAATAGAACGAAGACCTGTGTCTTCATCAACATCAAATACAGACAGACGTAATGTCACACGTAACGGCGCAGAGAAAGTCATGTCGCGTTGCTGACATTCTTCAACATCGTATTTAGGTGTCTCAAGTTCGTAAGCAACATAATCAATTTCTGCTTTGTCAGAGAAATCTTTAATTGGGAATACTTCAGTAAGAACCTTGTGAAGACCTTGCATCGCACGTTCATCCATAGGGATACCTTGCTGCAAGAATTGCTCATATGAGTCACGCTGAACTTCGATAAGGTTAGGCATTGAAGCCACTTCTTCAATCTGACCGAAAGAACGACGAACGCGCTTACGACCTGTGTAACTGTCTACATCATTGGCAACGCCGGTGTGACCACGTGTCACATCTTGTTTTGCTGCTAATACTTTACCTGTTGATTTTTTCTTTGCGCTCATGTGCCCGATATCCTTTATCGTTCTAATATAAATATAAAATTCACCGCTTACTGCTCATCGCAGTAAATAAGATTATTTGAGAAATTGACTTGAAACAGCCCGCTCAAAAACCTTTAAATTAACTCTTAATCGCTAAAACGCACAATAAGGCGACGAGCGCTTTAACGCGCTCCCGCCATATCGTAATTGTTAATTAGTCGAAATAAGATTCAATGTCTACCCCTAAAATAGTCTCAATAAGTTAAAAAAATGAGGGGCAGCACTCACCATGAGCGCCACCACCATAAATTTTAACGAAACTATTTAAGTTCGACAGTTGCTCCAGCTTCTTCAAGCTTCTTCTTGATTTCTTCAGCTTCATCCTTTTTAGCACCTTCTTTAAGCGACTTAGGAGCACCTTCAACCATGTCCTTAGCTTCTTTCAGACCTAAGCCTGTAATAGCACGAACTTCTTTAATAACAGCGATTTTGTTTCCGCCAGCAGCAGTAAGAACAACATCAAATTCGTCCTTCTCAGCAGCAGCTTCACCACCACCTGCAGCAGCAGCAACAGGTGCAGCAGCAGCAGCGGCAGTTACGCCCCATTTTTCTTCCAATAATTTTGAAAGCTCAGCAGCTTCCATTACTGATAGTGCAGATAGGTCATCCACGATTTTTTCTAGATTAGCAGCCATTTTTTTCTCCTCTTAAAATAAATAATTATAGCTTAATTTAATAATAGTAATTCTTCTTATTAGCCTTTTTCTGCGTAAGCAGCAGTAACACCAACAAGCTGTTGCGCAGGAATTTGCGTAATTTGAGCAATTTTCTGTGCAGGAGCCTGAATAAGACCAATAATTTTTGAGCGTAATTCGTCCAGACTTGGCAAGCTCGCCAATTGCTTAACGCCCGCTTCGTCTAAAACCATATCACCGTATGCACCGCCAAGAATAACAAGCTTCTTGTTACCTTTCGCAAAATCATGCGCAACTTTAGCAGCAGCTACAGGATCTTGTGCAGTCGCCATTCCAACAGGACCAGCGAACATATCAGCGATTTGTTCATAACGTGTGTCTTTTGACGCGATCTTCACCAAGGTGTTCTTAACAATCTTGAACTGAACGTCATTCTTACGCATTTCTAAACGAAGATCTGTAATGCTTTTCGCATCAAGACCAGTATTTTGTGTCAACACAACGATTTCACTGTTTTCTAAAGTATCCTTTAGAGTAGCAATCTCTTCTTGTTTACGTGCACGGGTCATTCCCATTGTATCGTTCCTTCGTCTTTTGCCTCATGACAGTAAAACTGTCTGCGGCGTTAATCAAAAATAAAGCGGTCTAATTACTTAAACCGCCTATCCAAAAATATAAATCAGGTTAATAACGAAACAGATTCTCTTATCTATTTTCTTATAAACCCCATCTATCACAGGCTTTTTAAATCATTCGACCCCTGCGGTCTTGGATAGGAATAGCGCTGTTATAAGGGTTTTAAATCCTACGTCAAGGGTTTTTTACAAATTTAATTTACTAAAAACATTCTGAACCACTTTTTCAACTTGATCTGTAGCGTCCACACGACACCAAGAAACTTCACCATCAACCTTAACGCTTGACGCTTGCTTCTCTGACACATAAGAAACATTACGTTTTTCGACCATACTTACCCGCCTTTCACGCACACGTTGCATTTGAGTCTGCTCATCGACTTCTAACCAAAACCCATAAAACTCAACATCCAAGTCATTTGCCATTCCCTCATAACTTTCACGCATTGAGCTCAGGACAAATGCCGAACCAATAAGAACAACCTTCCCAGATAGTAAATAATTACGCGCCCCTCCCGCATCAACTCAATAACTTGACGGGTTGTTTCTTGGGTAATGTCCTCATCCCTTAAAACATCAACCCCGGGGTTTTTTCCTAACAGACATAATCGCAAACGATCAGGACAGATCACAACACTATTTGCCAGAACACGCGACAACTCATCAGCTATCGTTGTTTTTCCAACACCCAACAATCCACCAATACAAATAAGAGCTGCACTCATAAATCATCACGTTCTTAAACTTAATAAAAAAGCGCCCTATTAAAATAAAGGGCGCTTAATTTTAATATCATTAAAGACGATCTTACTTCTTTGGCACAAACGGTAAAGAAGAATGATGAACGTTAATTAATAAATTACCGTTCTCATCCTTAATATACCCGAATGTGAACTCAACTTTTTGCTCTGCGCCGCCATCAGCAGGCGTAAAGAAGTAATTTCCCATTGATACCGCATAGTCATTATAAGTCACAATATGTTGCTCACCATCAAAACGAGCCGCTTTCCATGGCTTAATAGCGAAACCCTTATCTTCTTTAATAACCCCACCGACAAAATAAGACAGCGCCTCATCAAAGGTTTCTCTGAATTGGTCATCAGAGGCCAAAGTAGGCTTAAACAGCACATCTGTTTTACCATAGGCATATAAATCTTCAATATGCTTCTTAGCAACGGCTTCATAATCTTTTTTATCAATAAAAGCCTTACTGATGTTTACGATACCCTGCGCCCACGCATCTTGAGCCTTCATTACGTCTTCTTTTGTAATTGAATGGGCAAAAGAAGATGACGTTGATGCAATAATTAACAATGCAGCTAATAATATTTTTTTCATTTCTGTTCCTTTTATAAATAAAAAATGATTGTTGATATAATATTGAGACTTCATTCGTCCCAGACTGCAAATAAGTTACACGAAATTAAAAAAAAAAGCGCCACCTCATTTAAGAGAATGGCACTTTTTGAATTCTTTATGCTTAAAGCTTAAGCAGCTTTTGCTTTCGCATCAGCTTCCGCTTCAAGGTCAAGCTTAACACCTGGACCCATTGTAGATGAAAGAGTTACTTTCTTGATGAAAGTCCCTTTCGCACCAGCTGGACGCGCTTTTTGGATAGCTTCGATAAAGGCATGTACGTTTGCAATGATTTCTTTTTCACTGAAACCTGATTTACCGATACCAGCGTGAATAATACCGTTCTTTTCAGCACGGAATTCAATTGCGCCGCCTTTAGCATCTTCAACAGCTTTCTTAACATCTGGTGTCACAGTACCCAATTTAGGGTTTGGCATTAAGCCTTTAGGACCCAAAAGTTTACCAATTTGGCCAACAACAGCCATCATGTCAGGTGTCGCAATACAACGATCAAAGTCCATGTTACCCGCCTTGATTTGGTCAGCTAAGTCTTCTGCACCAACGATATCAGCACCAGCAGCTTTCGCTTCATCTGCTTTTGCATCACGTGCAAACACAGCAACGCGAACAGTTGCGCCAGTTCCAGATGGTAGCGTTACCATACCACGAACTTGTTGGTCAGCATGCTTAGGGTCAATACCTAAGTTTAATGCAATATCGATTGTCTCATTGAATTTACGCTTAGACGCAGATTCTTTAAGCAACTTAACTGCATCAACAATGCTGTGTAATGATTCACGATCAAATTTTTCATGAACGGCTTTAAGGTGTTTTGAAATTTTAGCCATAATATTAACCCTCCACAACTTCTACGCCCATTGAGCGTGCTGAACCTTCGATAATTTTCATCGCACCATCAATGTCAACAGCGTTCAAATCAACCATTTTATCTTCGGCAATTTTCTTAACTTGTGACTTACGGATAGTCGCCACAACTTCGTGACCTGGGTTATTTGCACCAGCTTTGATTTTCGCAGCTTTTTTGATGAAATAACTATTCGGTGCTTGTTTTGTAATAAATTCAAATGATTTATCTTTAAATACGGTAATCTTAACCGGAATCGGCATACCTTTTTCCAAGCTCTCAGTCTTGGCATTAAAGGCCTTACAAAATTCCATGATGTTAACACCATGTTGACCCAATGCTGGACCAACTGGTGGAGACGGGTTCGCGCCACCCGCAGGGATAATCAGATTAATATAACCTGAGATTTCTTTTGCCATTTCTAGCTCCTACTTCTTAAAGTTTATAGAGTGTCGTAGCCCAGCTTTCCTCAATGGTCTTTTATTCAAGAAAACACTTACTACAACGGTTAAGAACGCTGTTATAGCGTCAAAACTCAATAATGCAAGAAAAAAAGCGCTCAAACCTTTTCAGATTAAGCGCTTTCACTCTAATTTATAGCTAAACTCTATTAGAGCTTTTCAACCTGTGAATACTCCAACTCAACTGGTGTTGCACGACCAAAGATAGAAACAGAAACTTTAAGCTTCGCTTTTTCTTCATCAATCTCTTCAACAATACCGTTAAATGAGGCGAATGGTCCGTCAGAAACCTTAACTTCTTCACCAATATCAAACACAATAGACGGACGCGGACGATCCACACCTTCTTGAATTTGCTGGATAAGTTGGTTTGCTTCACGCTCACTAATAGGTGCTGGCTTGTTATTAGCCCCTAAAAAGTCGGTTACTTTTGGCGTATCTTTAATCATATGCCAAACTTCATCGCTCATGTCTAATTTTGCCAGAACATACCCTGGGAAGAACTTACGCTTAGCGTTTACGCGTTGACCACGCTTCACTTCAACAACTTCCTCAGTAGGAACCATAATTTCACCAACACGATCTGCAAGCTTCAATTTACGCGCTTTCTCATGAATAGCGTCTGAAACCTTATTCTCATATCCTGAATACACGTGTAATACATACCAACGCATCGCCATTTTAATCACCTTTTCTTTATATTAAATCTAAATTCTAATTATTTTAAGAGCCAACGCTCAAAACGAAATTCACCAAAAATGCTATTATCTGGTCTGACAAAAACAAAAATATAGAAGCAATTGTCACCATGATGAAAACAGCAATTGTACTAACGGTTGTTTCCTTACGTGTCGGCCAAGTTACTTTTTTCACTTCTGTCTTTACTTGACGGAAGAAAGTTAAAGGGCTTGTTTTCGCTTCGTTGCCTGCCATTTTTATATCCTTTTAATAGCTCCATATGTCTTTCAACACATTGTAATAATTACATTTTTTAACTTCTTGGAACATAGGCTCGTAGAGCGTTTAACCGCTTTTCTGAAACCTTATATGTTGGGAAGTAACACTTTAATATAACAGCGCAGGCATAAAATCCAGTAAAAACTTCAATCGCTGTTAAAAATTATTCAGCGCGGTTTTTCGCAATTTGCCCAGCTAGCTTTATAGCTTCAATTAAACTATCAGGGCGTGCAATACCCTTTCCGGCAATATCAAGCGCCGTTCCATGGTCTGGAGAAGTACGCACAACCGATAAGCCCAGCGTTACATTCACCCCTCCATGGAAATCTAAGGTTTTAAGAGGGATAAGCGCTTGGTCGTGATACATCCCCAGCGCTACGTCATAATTTCCGCGCGCGTCTTCATGGAAAAGAGTGTCCGCAGGATGAGGTCCAGAAACATTCAATCCAGCATTTTGTAATTTTTCGATTGTTGGGGTAATCACTTCAATTTCTTCCATACCCATTTTACCGCCTTCACCCGCATGCGGATTTAGGCCTGCAATTGCAATATGTGGTTGTTCAATACCAAAGTCGCGAATAAGCGCTTGCTGAATAATTTTAACCTTCGCCTCAATTAATTCTGCGGTAACACTAGAAGAGACATCTTTCAAAGCTATATGAACCGTCAAAGGCACGACACGCAGCTCATCAGTTGCAAGCATCATAACGGGCGTCTCACCCTTACCACACAAATGTGCTACAAATTCTGTATGTCCAGGGTAATTAAACCCAATATCGTATAAAGCACCCTTGTGAATTGGATTCGTAACAACACCACTGGCGCGCCCTTCCATTGAAAATTCGACCGCTTTCTCAATACTCTCCACAACAGCATGACCGTTTACAGAATTTAGCTGCCCTAATTCAACAGGCTCTTTCAAATCGATAGATATTATAGGCAACGCGCCGTTAAAACATGCCAGTGCATTTTCTGGGGAGTCGATAACGCTTATGGGCATTTCTTTACCCAACTGCTTTGCCAGCGCTTTAATACGTTCAGGATTATCTATCAAAAAGAACGGCGGTAATTCCTGCCTCTCTCTTTGAAGCCAAGCTTCAATAACGATTTCTCCACCAATCCCTGATGGTTCTCCCATTGTTACAGCCAAAGGCGCTACCATATTACTCTCCAATGTTATTAGGACTCTAGCTATACTGAAATCTAGATAAAAAAACAAATAGAGACTTGCTGGAATATTCTTTTCAGCCTACTCTAACCATTCAAAAAGTATCTCAATAACGTGGTTAGACATGTCAAAAAAACATCTTGCAGAAGCAAAAAAACTCCTTCCTTCTAAAACTTCTAAACAAGAAAAAGAGTTCTTCGACACGCTCTATGAGAAAGTCCCTAGTGAAGACATAGCATCTGTTCACCCAGAAATCTTAGTCAAAACAGCTCAACAACAATACGAAATGGGCATGAAGCGCAAAAAAGACAGCGTTGCCATTCGTATCTACACACCAAAAACAAAAAAAGAGCAGTGGAGCAAGAATAGAACCATTATCGACATCGTTAATGACGACATGGCATTTTTGGTTGATTCAATCGTGGCTGAAATTATCCGCCACAAACAACAAATTAAAGTATTTTTACACCCAATCCTTCATGTGACACGCGATAGTAAGAACAAGATTTCAAAAATCAATGCTCACGAAAAAAAGGGCAAGACCAAAGGTCAATCCAACATTCACATTCAACTAACGCGTATTTTAAGCAAGGAGCAATGTGAAGAATTAGAGATTGGATTACAAAAAGTTTTAGCTGATGTGCGCTATGCCAACCGTGACTGGCAAGAGATGAAAGGCAAACTTAAAGATGCCCAAGAAACAATAGCTGAAGCGCCTAAGAAGTTTGATAAAGAACTCGTAAATGAACAAAAAGAATTCTTAGAGTACATGCACGAGAACAGCTTCACACTGTTGGGGTATCGCGAGTACAAATTAAAAGAAACAAACGGCAATATAAAAAGCTCGCTTGTTAAAGGCTCAAGCTTAGGATTGCTATCAGAAGAAATCGAACCAGTTTATATCAACGAAGCACGTTCAAGTTTAACGGAACAACAACAAAAGCTTCGTTTTAAACAAAATCCATTATCAATTTCAAAAGTAAACAAGCAATCAACTGTCCACCGTCGCGTACCGCTTGATGCAGTCACCGTGAAAAAATACAATAAACAAGGGCAAGTTATTGGTGAAATACTATTCATTGGTTTGTTTACATCAATGACCTACTCCCGAAGCGTCACAAACATCCCGTACCTTCGTATGAAGGTAAATAATGTCGTTAACCTCGCCAAATATGGTGATGCTAGTCACAACCAAAAAGCGCTTCGTCACATATTAGAAAAATACCCACGTGATGAACTTCTACAAATTCCTGAGAAATTACTTTTTGAACATGCGACAAGTATTCTGCGTTTACAAGAACGACCACAAATCTCTTTATATGTTCGCCAAGACCCATTTGGTCGTTTCGTATCTTGCTTGGTTTATATCCCAAGAGATTTCTTTGAAACAAAACTAAAATTAAAACTTCAAAGTATTTTAGAAAATGAACTTGGCGGAAAATGCACACTTCATAAAGTGCAACAAGATGACTCTCCGCTTGCACGTGTTCTATACCAAATTGACGTTAATAATTTAGACAAATTCCCTAAAATTAATGTTGGCGCATTAGGTAAAAAATTAAGAGAAGCATCAGAAATTTGGGCAACAAAACTTAGACGTGAAATTGAAAAGCAACATGAAGACATTACAATTTCCGCTGATTTAATCGGAAAATATGGCAATGCTTTTCCTACCAGCTACCATGAGCAATACAGCGCCGTTCAAGCCGTTTACGACATTGGAAAAATGGAAGAAATTGCTGGTAATGGTGACATTAACTTAGAGCTATATCATGACTTATACGATAGCGATGAATATATTCGTCTGAAATTATATCACGCGAAAACCCCCCTAGCCTTATCTGATGTCCTTCCAATCATGGAGAACACGGGTTTACGGGTAATTACAGAGAACCCTTCTGAAATTAAACCGTGTAAATCAAAAAACAAAATTTGGATTCACGATTTTTTATTACAGCCAGCAGACCCATCTAAAGAAATTAATTTGTCTGAAATCAAAGCTTCTTTTGAAGACGTCTTTAAAAAGACATGGGAGCGAAAACTTGAAAATGACAAATTAAATCAATTATCATTCTACGCGGGTATGAATTGGCGCGACATCACTATTCTTCGCGCTTACGCCCATTATTTAAGACAAACTGGTTTCCCTATCAGCTTGCCATACATGCAAAATGCCTTAACGACCTACCCTGATATTGCTAAAAGGCTCGTTAAATTATTCAAGGTGATGCACAACCCTGAAAAGAAACAAATAACAGCCAAAACAATTCAAAAACATATCGATGATATCCACGAATCTCTAGCAGTCGTATCATCGTTAGACCACGACCGTGTGCTTCGTAGCCTAACAGGTATTATGGCCGCAACCTTAAGAACAAACTTCTTCCAACTGGACGCGGAAGGTAATTCTAAAACGTACTTATCGTTTAAATTAGACAGCAGTTTAATTCCTGAGTTGCCAGAGCCAAAGCCGTATAGAGAAATATTTGTCTATTCTGCACGCGTTGAAGGAATTCATTTACGTGGCGATAAAATTGCCCGTGGTGGACTACGTTGGAGTGACCGCGCAGAAGATTTCCGTACGGAAGTTCTAGGTTTAATGAAGGCTCAACAAGTTAAAAATGCTGTTATTGTCCCAATGGGCGCAAAAGGCGGTTTCGTTGTCAAAAACCCACCTCAAGAAGGCGGTCGCGCCGCATTCATGGAAGAGGGCATTGCCTGTTACAAAATTCTTATCCGCGGTCTTTTAGATATCACTGATAACCGCGTTGGGACAAAAATTGTTCGTCCATCTGATGTGATTTGCCATGACCCAGAAGACCCTTACTTGGTCGTTGCTGCCGATAAAGGAACCGCTAGCTTCTCAGATATTGCCAATGGTCTATCTGAAGAATACGGCTTCTGGCTGGGCGATGCTTTTGCTTCTGGTGGCTCTGCTGGATATGACCATAAGAAAATGGGTATTACAGCACGTGGTGCTTGGGAATCTGTTAAACGTCATTTCCGTGAATTAAACCACAACACACAAACCCAAGACTTTGATGTCATGGGTGTTGGTGACATGGGTGGTGATGTCTTTGGTAACGGAATGCTTCTCTCTGAACATATCCGTTTAATCGCAGCATTTAATCACTTACACATTTTCTGTGATCCTGATCCAGATACTGCCGTTAGCTTTAAAGAACGCAAGCGTTTGTTTGACAATGTCAAAGGTTGGGATTCTTATAATACGAAGTTGCTTTCTAAAGGCGGACGTATTTACTCACGTAAAGACAAGTCATTAACCCTGACACCAGAAATTAAAAAGCGTTTAGATATAGATAAAGACAAAGTCTCACCAAATGAACTTATGCGTGCCATGTTGAAGGCACGGACTGATTTAATGTGGTTTGGTGGTATCGGAACTTACATCAAAGCAACCGCAGAGACGCATATGGAAGTTGGTGATAAAGGTAACGACATCCTACGTATTAACGCACCAGAGCTAAAAGCAAAAGTACTTGGTGAAGGCGCTAACCTAGCTATTACACAACAAGCCCGTATTGAATATGCACAACATGGCGGTAAATTAAACGCCGACTACATTGATAATGCCGGTGGTGTTGCCTCTTCTGATGATGAAGTGAATATAAAAATCTTACTTGGTGACGTTTTAAGTAAACCAAAACACAACATGGACATCAAAAAGCGTAACAAGCTTTTAGAATCTATGACCAATGACGTTGCACAACACGTATTGCGCAATAATTACCAGCAAGCACAAGGTATTAGCTTGATGGAATTACAAGCTGTTAAATCTCTAGCGGCTCAAGGAAATTACATCTCCTACCTAGAAAAGAAAATATCTTTGAATAGAGCGTTGGAAGAGTTACCAGACAAAGAAGAAATTGATACGCGCCTTAAATTAGGAAAAGGTCTTACCCGACCAGAACTAAGTATCCTTCAGTCATACTCTAAAATCTCTTACACTGAAGACTTACTTAAAAGCGATATTCCAGACAACAAGGCCATGCAGGAACGTCTAATTCGTTATTTCCCACCTAAGTTAGGTAAGAAGTACGCAAAAGAAATTCATGACCACCGTCTAAAGCGTGAAATCATCGCTACGACACTGGCAAATGGTATCGTCAACCGTATGGGACCTGTCTTTATCAAAGACCGTATGGATAAATGTGGTGTGTCTTGCGAAGAAGTCGCAAAAGCTTATATCATCGTTCGCGAAGCCTTTAACCTACGTGATATTTGGGAGCAAATTGAAGCGCTTGACGGTAAGGTTGCTGCCAATGTTCAACTTCAAGCCTTGAACGAAACAGCGCGTATGATTGAGCGTGCGGTTACTTGGTTCTTAACGCGTTTTGGTAAAAAACTTGATATCACACGTGACATTGAACGTTTCGAAGATGGTATTCAGGCGGTAAAAGATAATATGGACGACATCGTTCCTAAAGATCTTTTGAACATGATTAAACAATTAACCAATAGCGGTATCAACAATGGACTGTCTAAAGACCTGTCACATGATATCTCGTTAATGCCTATCTTGGGTTCAGCTTGTGACATCATTCGTATTTCAACCAACCCTCAATTTGATATCATCACCACTGCACGTGTTTATTTTGAATTGGGTGAGCATTTCTCACTAGATTGGATGCGTCAAAAAGCACGCTTCCTACCATCAGAGTCACAATGGTCATCACAAGCATTAGAAGGTCTTGTAAACCAGCTCTACACTTGCCAAGCGGGTATTACAGTTCGCATTCTTAAGGACATGAATGGAGCCCTTAAGAAGTCAGGAAAACAAGGTAAAGAGAGCATCTTGCAACAATGGATTGACTCACGTGGCTCCCAAGCAAAACTGCTAGAGCCATTATTCAGTGAGTTCCGCCGTAGTGGTAATATTGATATTGCTACCTTGATTATTGCGGAGCAGCGCCTAAGAAATCTATATGGGGGATAGGCAGATTAGCGAATATTTCCAGTGATAAGACACTATGAAATGCAAACGCTAATAAAACGAATAAGCCAAAGTTCTTATTTGATTGGAACGTGAAAAGCGAACTCTCCGCATCGTCCATATCCCACTCTGCGATCTGTCTTAAAAAATGAATTGCTGGCAATATCAGTAAAGCGAGCGTAACCAACCCTACTTGCGCGAGTAATGCTGCAATACATATAAACGCAAACGCAAGCAGGTAAAAAATACTTACCCAAAATTTACTTCTGTTGCCAAAAAGAAGTGCCGTTGATTTAATACCGACAATCTCATCATCTACTTTATCTTGATGTGCGTAAATCGTGTCATACCCCAGCGTCCAAAAGAAGGCACCTATATATAATGCTGCCGCTTCCATGTCTAATCTATGCGTTGCCGCAGACCACCCCATCAGCGCACCAAAGTTAAACGTAATCCCTAAAAAGGCCTGTGGCCACCAAGTGACCCGCTTCATCATTGGATAAATAGCAATTAGAATTAATGAAAGCGCTCCCAAACCAATGGTAATAGCCGATGTTTGTAGTAGAATAATAAAGCTAGTAAACAATAACGTCGCCGCTAATATACCCGCTTCAGCAACATTAACAGCGCCAGAAGCTAAAGGCCGTTTTCTTGTACGCTCAACTTGCTTATCTAAATCACGGTCAATAATGTCGTTTATAACACAGCCAACGCCACGCATCATAATCGCGCCTAGTAAGAAATAAATCATCAAACGCCAATCAGCCGCGTACATACCCTGTACGCCATTGGCACCCAACATAATGCCCCACCAACCTGGCAATAATAATAACCACCAACCTGTTGGACGATCTAGCCGCAATAACAACGCATAAGCTTGCCATTTTTCTGGCAACCTTGAAATCCAACCTTCGCTATTGATATCTGTATGCATATTGATGTTATAGTACTTATCTTATGACAGATGACAATCATTTTAAATTACCGCGCCTATACGTAACCGCTTCCCTACACAAGGGCGGCACGATTACCTTAAGTAAAGACCAAGCACATTACCTTACGAATGTTCTTCGTCGTAGCGCAGGTGCTCAATTACGCCTATTCAACGGACAAGATGGTGAATGGCTCGCAACGCTGGAGCCAACCAGTAAGAAATCAGCCAATGCAGTAATTACCGAGCAAATAAAACAGCAACCTCAACAAACAAAACGAACACATTTGATATTTGCCCCTATCAAGAAAAATCGTATGGATTGGCTTATTGAAAAAGCGGTAGAGCTAAGCGTGACAGACTTCCATCCAATTTTGACTCAAAATACAGAAGTGCGCAAAATTAACGAGGCGCGTTTAAAAGCACAAATATTTGAAGCCGCCGAACAATGTGAGAGATTCGAAATCCCAGTGTTGCATGATTTAAAGAAACTAGATTCTTTACTGACTAACTGGTCTAAAGACATTCAAATTTTGTCCTGTATTGAACGATTCGATGCCCAACCGATTCAAAAAATTGAACAAATTGGTGATGCTGTCGCCGTATTAATAGGACCCGAAGGTGGTTTTACTACGCAGGAAAAAGAGACAACAGCCAAGAAGACTATTCCTGTAACGCTCGGCGACACTGTCTTACGATGCGAAACCGCCGTTGCCAAGGCGCTTGTATTACTGGAATCCTAGTAAGAAAAATAAGCGATAAAACAAAGAATAGAAGCAAATAAAATACATAAAATCGTCAGAATCATTCCGCCCGAGCGTCCTATAGAAACACCAAAGGTCTTATAAGTACCAATTGCATGCATTAATCGCCCTAAAACAAGCATGACACCCAACACATGAATAACAATTTCCGACGCTTGCTCAATCTCTAAAAGAATCATTAGGATTAATGCAATGGGCACGTATTCTATAAAATTAGAATGCACACGAACACGTTTAAAAACATCTTCATTTCCACCATCACCAAGGCTGACTTTGTGTTTCCAACGTCCACGAACAACAAAAGCGGTCAGCCCTAAATATATAAGTCCCAGTAATCCTGCATATAAAGTTGTAATCATTTTTTCTATTTTCTACTGTTTATCGTATGAAACATTATCGGGCTTATTTTTTTTCTTTTCAAACTAAAAATTTCTCTGTAAGAAAACAAGCATATTCAGTATAGTACTTGTTGAGTTTATATAACAAAATTGATCGCTTTTATTATGAAAAAATTAAACCTTTGGCTTTTAACAGCCTTCTCTTTTATCTCTTCCTTATCAGTTGCGAATGCAGATGATGCTGCAACGCCTCTACAGCTGGGTTTGCGCGCCGCTGCATCACCACAAATGGAGCGCATCATCGACTTCCACGACAACCTTTTGATGTATGTTATTACAGCAATCGTTATTTTTGTAACGGGTTTAATGCTTTGGGTTATCATCAGATATAACAAGAAAGCAAATCCTGAGCCTTCAAAGACAACACACCATGTAATGTTAGAAATCTTATGGACGGTACTGCCGGTTGTAATTCTAATTGTGATTGCCATTCCGTCTTTCAAAATGCTGTATTACTTAGATCGTACAGAAAACCCAGAAATGACCTTAAAAATCACTGGTTACCAATGGTATTGGGGTTACGAGTATCTAGATCATGATAATCTGACTTTCACATCAAACATGATTCCAGAAGATGAAATTGATGAATCAAAAGGACAGAAACGCCTGCTTTCTACAGATAATGTCGTTGTTCTTCCTATAGATACGAATATTGCTATACAAATTACAGCAGCAGACGTGTTACACGCATTCACTATACCAGCATTTGGTGTGAAGAAAGATGCCGTCCCTGGTCGTTTAAACGAAACATGGGTTCGCATTGAAAAGCCTGGTACATATTTTGGTCAATGTTCTGAAATTTGCGGTATTAACCACGCTTACATGCCAATTGAAATTAAGGCTGTACCAAAAGAGGAATTTGAAGCATGGCTTGTAAAAGCTAAAGAAGAACACGCGTCTAATGATAATCATCACATGATGACATTGGCACAACTTGAAGGAGTTAAGTAATGAGTGACCATAAGCCAGGATTTTTTGCCCGTTGGTTTTGTTCAACAAACCATAAAGATATTGGGACATTATATATAATTTTCTCTATCACAGCTGCCCTATTTGGTGGTTGGTTCTCTATGATGATGCGCCATGAACTTGGTGACCCAGGACTGCAGCTAGCGGAAGATGGTCAGCAATGGAACGTATGGATTACAGCCCATGGTCTTATCATGGTCTTCTTCGTGGTTATGCCGGGACTTATCGGTGGCTTTGGTAACTGGTTTGTACCGCTTATGATTGGTGCGCCAGATATGGCATTCCCTAGATTGAACAACATTTCTTTCTGGTTAATCGTCCCTGCTTTCTTACTACTTGTGGCTTCTGCCTTTGTTGGTAGCGGTGCTGGTACAGGTTGGACGGTCTACCCGCCGCTTTCTACCAAGCTGGGACACCCTGGAATGTCGGTTGATTTAGCCATCTTCTCCCTTCACCTAGCAGGTGCTGGGTCAATTTTAGGAGCAGCTAACTTCATCACAACAATCTTTAATATGCGTGCACCTGGCATGACATTGCACAAAATGCCTCTATTCGTATGGTCAATGTTGGTAACAAGCTTCTTGCTTGTTCTATCCCTACCAGTACTTGGTGGCGCTATTACAATGTTATTAACTGACCGTAACTTCGGAACAACCTTCTTTGACCCTGCTGGTGGTGGTGACCCAATTCTGTACCAACACTTATTCTGGTTCTTTGGTCACCCTGAAGTTTACATCATGATTTTACCGGCCTTTGGTATCGTTTCTCATATCATTGCAACATTCTCTAAGAAACCTGTATTTGGTTATTTGGGAATGGCTTATGCAATGGTTGCAATTGGTGTCGTAGGCTTTGTTGTTTGGGCACACCACATGTATACCTCTGGTATCTCCGTAAACACGCAAGCTTACTTTACAATGGCAACCTTGGTGATTGCGGTTCCTACAGGAATTAAGATTTTCTCATGGATCGCAACAATGTGGGGAGGCTCACTATCCTTCCCAACACCAATGCTTTGGGCGCTTGGATTTATCTTCCTATTCACCGTTGGTGGTGTAACAGGTGTTGTCCTTGCAAATGCGGGTATGGATACATCATTGCATGACACTTACTATGTTGTAGCTCACTTTCATTACGTATTATCACTTGGTGCTGTCTTTGCGTTATTCGCAGGATTTTACTATTGGATTGGTAAAATGTCAGGTCGTCAGTACCCTGAACTAGCAGGAAAGATTCACTTCTGGATTACATTCATTGGCGTGAACTTGGTGTTTTTCCCTCAACATTTCTTAGGACTTGCGGGAATGCCTAGACGTATTGTTGATTATCCAGCGCCAATTCCACCAGAACATTTACAAGGGGCTTTCGTAAATCCTATTGAAAAAATCCAATGGATTGCTTCACAGGATTACGGTTACCACTTATGGAACTACGTTTCTACAATGGGCGCATACATGTCAGGATTCAGTGTTGTAGTGTTCTTGTGTATCGTATTCTACACCTTATTCTTTGGTCGCCGTGTTAGTGACAACTACTGGAATGTACAACCTCAAACAATGACATTGGAGTGGACAATTTCTTCCCCTCCTCCGTTCCACCAGTTTGATATACAGCCAAAAGTTAAGTAACTCATTTAAAAGCCCTCACATTCTGAGGGCTTTTTTGTTGCGTCTTATATAAAAACCTGCGAATTTATCTGCCATGACAAACGCGCATTTAGAACAGCTCTATAGTGAAATCCCAAAGGCTAAAAAAGAAATTTATGCCATTGGTGACGTGACTCCGCTTGAGCAATTGGCTTTGTCTAACGATGATTATCAAATCTACATGAAGCGTGAAGATTTAGGACCTATTAATGCCTATAAATGGCGTGGCGCCTATAACGCCGTCCTTAACCACCACAGAGCAAACCAATGCGATACAATCGTTGCAGCGTCCGCTGGTAACCATGCCCAAGGTGTTGCTTTGGCGGCTCGCAAACTTGGTATTGAGGCAAAAATTTTCATGCCCCTCGCAGCGCCCTTAATGAAACAAGAAGCCGTAAAACATCACGGCGGTGACAATGTTGAATTAATTTTGAAAGGCGATACCTATAACGAAGCTGGTGACGCCGCAAAGAAATACGTTGCTGAAACTGGCTACACCTACATTCACCCTTTCGATGATATTTACACAATGGCAGGGCAAGCCATGATTGCTGATGAAGTCATTGAGCAATCCAACAGTGATTTTGACTACGTCTTCCTACAAATTGGTGGTGGTGGCATGGCAGGTGCAGTTGCTAGTTGGCTTAAAAAGCACATACCAAGCATCAAAGTGATTGGTGTTGAGGGCGTCGATCAAGCCTCTATGAAAAATTCTGTAGAAGCCAAGGGTTTAAAAACGTTAGATAGCGTTGATACATTTTGTGATGGTACCGCCGTCACACGCCCAGGTGACATCACCTTTGAAGTTTGTCGAGATGTCATTGATGAATTTATTACTGTTACAAACGGCGAAGTGTCTTCGGCTATTCGCCAACTATGGGAAGCTCACCGTATAATACCAGAACCTTCTGGCGCCATGGGGCTTGCGGGTATTAACCAATATGCGTCACAACATCTAGATAAGTTAAAAGGTAAAAAAATCCTGACTATCCTCTGTGGTGCCAATATGGA
>JAMASZ010000110.1 GCA_023301585.1 Alphaproteobacteria bacterium
TAGTGCGGAACGTTAGATTTATTCTTGGAATTTGGGCTGTTTTTGTGGGTGGAAGACGATGGAGCCAATGAGTTTGCGTTGTGCTCTTCATCACAAGAAAGGGCACAAATGGTCTGCTATTTATCAAGGTGTTATATCGAATGGGACATGGTGTCCTATATGTAGAAATTAATCACTAATGAATGTCTGATTTCGGCCAGAAGCAGACGTTCAGATTGTACTAGCATCAACTGTTTAGCAGACGCTAGGGTGAAACTAAGAAAATTAATGCCAGAGAGATAATCTTTTCGTTAATTCACGCAACTTTTCATTTTCACCTAAGGTACAGGAGCCATAGTGGTTTATTTCTTCAAACGAACAACACCCACAAAGATCCAACTCCAAGAGTGTTATTTTAAGACATGAAATCTGGTCCTGAAGCTGTACTATTAAGTGGGCTATGTGTGTGCTCATTCGCGGCAGGATCTTTTGCAGCTCCATTTTCTAGATCTTTATTTTGAACAGGTTGTGCAACTTGCATTATTGGTGACATACCTAAACTATTAAAATCTGCTCCTGTGCGTAAGAAAGAATCTCCGGCAACGCTCACATCTATAGGGCTTACAAGAACTGACACTTGGAAGTCTGGAACGTCAAGCATACTATCAGCATAGTTAATAGGAAATCCTACATCAAGGGCATCGCTATCTTGATCTTCTAAACCGACACTATCTGTCACGGGATCAACAGCATCAGTATGCGCTTGCTCATGCCCGCTTTGCTCTAAGGCTTGAGACTCATCAAACGCCATGGCTGCATGTCTAACGTCTTGCGTTAACTCAACCGCCTCATCCAAGGTCGTTTCATTTCGTACCCAACGCTGATCACTCAGCGCTTTTGTGGCATCATATAATGCTAATTCTTCTACACTGAGCGACGCTAAATATTCCGCGCTCGGCTCTGACACGACATTACCATAGCTATCACGTTCAAAACCGTGCGTTTCTAAATAAGCGCTGGTTGTGTCATAGAACTGGGCAACATGATTATCCCCTGACAGCCTATCAAACGCCGCTAAATCAGCATTAGGATTATCCACTGGATCGTAAGCATGTATTTCTGCTGAACCAATATTATCTAAGACGGCTTGTATTGCATCGCTTTCATCTGGGCTCCCCCACATCATCTCACCACTAGGAAGTACAGTTAGCGTCCTTCCACCGTCATCAACAATCACAAAATTTCCTTGATGATCAATTTCTACAGATTGAGCCATTCCGTCAATTTGAACTGCAATCGAATCGTTATTACCATAATCTATAGGGGAATCAGTTATTTCATTTACGTCAGTAACAATATCTGAATCACCATTTCCTGTTAGGACTACACTAGAAGTTCCTTGAAAAGTGCTCTCTTGACCATAACGATCAGTCAAAACCGCAGTATGATTCGGACCTGATACTACACTTGAACCATCTGGAAAATCTAGCCTTATACCATCTGTTGTGGGAGCCATAGTCATCGCTACATCTCCATGTTCATCATACGCTACACCGCCACCACCCGGAGTAGTTACTATCCTCGAACCATCTCCAAGTTCAAAAGAATTACGGCCATCTGGATACGCCGTTGCAATAGTCAAATCTCCATACCTATCCTCTTCGTATGTTATCACTCGACCATCAGGATAGTTTGAAACCGTACGATCATCTAAATAATATGTATGGGTTACACCATCAGGCTGTTCTGTTATCGATACAGGATCGTGCCCCTCTGGATATGTGGTTGTTATATTGCCACGCTCATCTACTGTTACCACAGGTTCGGAAGCAATTGATTCTGAATCATCATGGTCATTATCGCTAACGTAATTATCATCAACCTCTATAGGGTTTCCATTGTCGTCAAGGACGCCCTCACCAGTTTCAACAGGAGGTAATTCTTGAGTTGGATCGCCTGTACCACCAGTACTTATTGTGCCATTTATATTTTCATCATTTCCACTATTCTGATTTCCGCCACTTCCGCCACCGTTACTTGCAGGTGTGCCATCTGGGTTGCTTACCCCAGCTGAGCCACCAGGGCCAACGTGGTAAAGAAAACTTTCTGTGGTATGTAAATTAAAAACGCCCATAATGTGTCCCAGTACCTGCTTCTTATTTATTCTCCAATTATATAAACATTACGTAAACAATTAGTTAATTGGCTATTTTATCATTTCAAAACAATAACTTAGCAGAAGAAGCTAAAGTAGAAGCTTTGTTTGATAAAGCAACTTTTGGAAACACAGATATTTCTAATCTAGCATTTCAAGAAGTACCTGTAGAGAACGGCGATGCTTGGTTTAATAAAAATTTTCAAGAATTCGTTAATGATTTCAATCTAGATACTTGCTTTATTTTAAATCCTGCCTCAAAAGAATTAAGTCAAAAATTATCCAGTCATATAGCAAAGGAAAACCCATCCATCTCTATTCGTGGATTTCACCTACAGAATACATTTCATTTGGACGCTGAGACTTGTCCTGAAATAAATACACCTCTTTCTATGATAGAAGACCTAAATGTAGCCTCCCTTTAAATTTTATTTAACTATTTATATATAATATTTAACTTGGATTAACTTGTAGGCGCATATGCTTGAAATTTTTTATATATTAATAATGTTCTTGGGTTTCTTCTGCTCTGTTAGTGCTCTACAGATGAAAAAACGTATAATTATGATGCGAACCCGTGCTCTTGGCGGTACTTTTTATATGCTTTATTTCTATTTGAAAGACGCTAATGCTGGATTACTTGGAACATTCATAGGTTTTTTAGGGTCTATGATTCAAGTTGTGACACCTGAGCACCTTCATAAAAAAACCTTTAAATTGCGTGTCACTTTAGCTGTTATTCTAGCTTTAACAGGCATGTATATTTTCTCTGGAACAGCGGGCGTATTTCCTATGCTTGCTGTTATTATCGTTCGTTTTAGTGAAGTGAGTTCTTGTGTGCAGCGAATTAGATTTGGTTTATTAGCAGGTCAATGTTGTTGGTTAATTTATTCAATAAAACTTATGATATTACCATTTATAATGACAGAGACAATTCTGATTATTGCTAATCTTTACGCTTCATGGAAATTTTACAGACTTCAAGGAAATGAAGTTTAAATTTTCTCTAGAAATTAGCATTAACTAACCTCAAATGTGCGACGAAAGTTAGGAAAGAAAGCTTTTCAGAAAACACTCAATACTAATCAAAATCATACTTCATATGTACTGCATCGAGAAAGACATTAGGTTTCATCTCTAAGGGACACTTTCGGCCACTATCGGCCAATAGCGGACATTAAATAACTTCAATCAATTTGAATCAATTCACACCCTGTGCTATGAGTGTGCCAGAGTGCTTTAGGTTGATCTTATTGCTATGATTTTAAAGAAGTTTGCTGCTGGCCCCTGCAGTTTGTCCACCAGAAGGTTTTGGTAACAAATTTTGCGGCGGCTCTAGTACGCTAACCTCTCGTATAAAAAATTACATTTAGGGTGTATGATTGCTTTATGAAGTTTTTGCTTATCGCCTCTTTGTTTCTGATATCTGCTTGCAGTGCATCGTCACAGAATGGTGCTTCTTATAAAATTTCTAATAGTTCAGCGCTTGTAGAACATCAAATTCAAGTTAATTCATTTCTTTTAACATCATACGAACGCATCACATCAAAAGGCGGAGTTGCCAATATTTATATTGAGGGAGATGGAAGAGCTTGGTTGAGTAAAAAAAGGCCATCACTTGATCCAACACCTAATAATCCCGTTGCTTTAAAGTTGGCGGCACAAGACCCTGCTGAGAACGTGGTTTACTTAGCCCGGCCTTGCCAATACACAAAGCTTATTGAACAAGGTGCATGCCCGCAGAAATATTGGACATCCCATCGTTTTACGCCAGAGGTGATTGAAGCGATGAATAGTGCGCTGGATGATATGAAGCAACGGCATCAAATAACAGGCTTTAATTTGATTGGCTTTTCTGGTGGGGGGAATATTGCAGCCCTTTTAACGGCTCTCCGCGATGATGTTCTATCATTAAGAACGGTTGCGGGTAACATCGATCATAAATTACAAAGTAGCATTCATGGTGTTTCAACAATGCCCCACTCTTTGAATGCTGCCGAGGTTTCTAATCAAATATCTGATATTCCACAAATTCATTTTGTTGGAACTGAAGATAAAATTGTTCCAAATGAAGTTGCCCAGAGTTACAAGGCGCGCGCCAATAATAATGAGTGTATTCAAATACGGCTTCTTCAAGGTCTTAGTCATACAAAGGGGTGGGAATCTGTGTGGAAGTCGCTACTCAATCAACCCTTTGATTGCGAGGCACAATAAAATAGCTTACATATAAATGTATGAGCAATACTGCACAGGACATGACTGTCGATCAGGCCTTTAACAAGGCATATCACCTGCAACAAGCTGGTGAATTACAGCAGGCAGAAATTCTTTATAACCAAATTTTACAAGCACAACCGCAATTTCATATGGCGTGGTTTCAGCTGGGTTTGATTGCCGTTGACGTGAATAAGATGGATATGGCGGCGGAGATGATTGCTAAGGCTTCAAAATGTCGCCCCGTTGAAATGACCTACCATCGCGCTTTAACGGAAATATATCGCCGTCTGGGTGATTTAGATAAAGCCACTCACCATGGTCGGCAAGCAACAAAACATGGCGAAAATGACGCGGATAGTTTTTATAATTATGGGCTTGCGCTGGCGGATGATAAAAAATTTGAAGAAGCGATTGAAGCTTATAGGAAAGCTGTGACGCTTAATCCACAATATGGCTTAGCCTATAACAATCTTGGTTCTGCCTATGAGAATATTGATGAATTAGATTCTGCTTTTGAGGCTTATAAGAAAGCTGTTGAGATAAATCCTAAGCATAGTGAGGCGCAACATAATCTTGGCGCTATTTTAAATCAACGCGGAAAAAATGAAGAAGCTAAAGAGTGCTATATCAACGCAATTGAAGCTAATCCAAGCTTTACTTATGCACATCACAGTCTTTCGACGTTAAAGAAATATACACAAGATGATCCGCATGTTGAGATGCTTGAAAATCTAACCACGCAAGCAGCACAAATGGATCATGAGATGCAGACAAAGTTTTGGTTTGCGATTGGGAAAATGCGCGGTGATTTAAAAAA
>JAMASZ010000111.1 GCA_023301585.1 Alphaproteobacteria bacterium
TCTGTATCTGTATCTGTATCTGTATCTGTAACTGAAACTGTAACTGTATCTGAAGGCTCTCACGAGCTTGAGCCAGAACAAGTCTGGCACGACAGTCAAAGAAATATTATCTCTGACGCTTACAATAAATCAATTGAAAATACTGACAAACCAAAATTCACAAAGTGGACTGACAAGCGAATAGGAAAATTAAAAACTAGATGCCTTGATGATCCCTTAAGAGATTTGAGTTGGTGGCTTGGATTGATGGAGTCAATACCGTTCAACTTGGCCGCCTATGAGGGCGACTGGTTTACATTAGATTTTTTACTAAAAAACGATGAGAATATTGTGAAATATTGTGAAGGCAATTATTCAAGATCGTTCAGCAAGTCAATTAATAAGAAAACTCTCAAAGAGCAAGCGGAGAACTTTGTCAATGGAAGCTAAAAAAAATAAAATGATCAGGGCTGTTGTTTTTGTGAATATCCGGAAAATGTTATTGCTTGGATTGGATCGAACCCCGTTTGTTCGTGATCTGGATGAGCGAGACTTGATGTGCGAGACGTATGTCGAAGCACTTGAGGACGCAAAATTCACAGATGCTGATGAGCCTAGAATATCCGCTTGCTGGAGGGCAATGAGGCGGACTCAGACAAAATGGTTTAGCCCTCCGCAGTTAATATCTGCAATCAGGACAACATATCGGCCGGAATTTCCATCCCTCCCAAATATGAGCGATGAAAAGAGAAATGAAAATTTACTAAGACTTGGAGAAATGATGAAAGAATTGAAAATTAATGGTGAAAAAAAATGAATAGCCAATTAGAAAATATAACGAAAAAAGCCGCGGCTTTTGCCGCTCGAAAGCATTCAGAAATAAATCAAGTAAGAAAGTACACCGGCAGGCCATACATTGAGCACCCTGCCGATGTCGCCAGAATTGTATCAGAGGTTTGCACTGATCCTGTTTTAATCGCCGCTTGCTGGCTTCATGACACGATTGAGGACACAAAAACAACGAATGCTGAGATTTTATCTGAGTTTGGAGAGAAGGTGGCCGGCCTTGTTTATGGCCTTACAGACTTGAGCAAGCCTGATGACGGGAATCGAAAGATCAGGAAGGCGATTGACAGAGCAAAATTAAGGGCTTGTTGCAATGGTGTCAAAACAATAAAAATTGCTGACTTAATTCATAATTTTGAAAGCATTGTTGAGCATGATCCAAAATTTGCAAAAGTTTTTGTTGACGAAATGAGATTGCTTTTGCCTGCCTTAGTGGGTGGAGATAGGATTTTGTGGCATAGAGCCGCTAAGCTAGTCACAAACTTTAATAATTAAAAAAGGTGATAAAATTGAACAGATATAAAAATGAAAAAAAGGTTGTGTTTGCCTTGCTTGCTTTTGGATCGATTCATACTTTTGATAATCGATGCCGCTTATACAGCAATCAAGTTTCTGACGTGATAAGAAACTTATTAAATCGCGGATGGATAATAAAATCGAATAAGCATAAAAACTTAACAGTCACATATCATTTTATTAGCTATCCAAAAAGCCAATGCGAGCACGCAAAAAAGATGATTTCAATGAATATCCGAGGTTTCAAGAATGTCTGATCAATATCACATAAACTCAAAAGATGCCTTGCAATGGGTATGTCAAGAGATTCACGCGTTGCCGGTTGATGGGTCGTTTAAGGTCACAATATCCAAGATACCAAACAAGCGGACTTTGACTCAAAATAGCGCCATACACAAATATTTCACAATTCTCGCTGAAGGTTTAAACGATGCCGGTTACAGTTTTAATCGAATAATATTAAGGCGGCCTTATAATTTCATAAGGAAAAAAAGAAAGGAAATATCACAGCTTGAGCCGCACCCGTACACGCAAGGATATTTGAAGGCGCTTGATGACATTCTTGCCCTTTTGCCTAGAGTCATTGTGTCTTGGACTGGCGACACTGTGAAAGACTTTTTATGGCGTCCAGTTCAGGAGTCAATTTGCTCAAAACAATCAACAACGGAGCTTAATCGAGATGAGTGCTCAAAGGTTTATGATGAGCTGAACCGACTTACGGCGTCCGAGTTTGGCATAAGTATTGAATTTCCATCCAAGAAAAATAAAAAATAAAATAGGTGAATTAAATGTTATTTGACAGTGAAGATTATTCAGGACTTAAGACGCCAAAATGTAAGGGTGGAGATATTAAGTCAATTCGCAGGCGCGCAATGAGAAGAAAAAGCGGCATAGATCCGTTTTACAAATTCGGGACATCTAAAGACCCTTATTTGATCGATGTTGATTTTTATGAGCCTACTCCAAGTTATATCTCACAAGATCAAGCTTTAAATATGTGTTCGTCATCAGAATCAATCAGTGATTGTTGCTCAATTATTTCAGAGTCATCAAAATCAAACTATGATCACTTTATTTCATCAAGTAGGAAAAAACAAAAAGACACTTACACTTGGAATCTTGAGAGTTTTTCATAATGGGTGTTTCCGTAAAAAGGTGCACTCAGTGCAAGGAATATTTCAAGGTTGGCCTAAAAACTTGGAAAATATACCCGTTTGGCTCTTTTCATAATGAGTCTTGCGCGTCAAAGGGGCGTAAAAGGGCTCTTAAAATTGGCGTTAATCATGTTAAGAAATTGAGAAAAAAACGAAACTCAGAATGGGGTGAGCGAAAAGAGAAGATGCTTGGCATAAGACATCAAGAGAAATTAACTCAAGCCGTAATAAATAAGTATGTAAGGGAGCGAGATCGATTCAATGAGAGAGGCTGCATATCGTGCGGAAATCCGATTGATTACACTCCGAGGATCGGTGGCGCGTGCGATGCCGGACACTACAAAACACAAAAGGCGCACCCTGAAATAAGATTTAACGTAAATAATATTAACGCTGAATGCAAACATTGCAATAATTTCAATCAGGATCACATTATCTCTATGGCCGTTAACATTGCGAGAAGGTACGGCAGGGATCGTCTTGATTGGCTGAATAGTCACCACAAGCTTAAAAAATACACAATCGATGATCACAAAAGAATCAGGGAGCTTGCGAGAGCTAGAATGAAAAGGTATTTGAAATAAATAATACATTTACAAATGTTTATTTTTAATGTAGATTGTTTTTATTGGGTTTTCATAGTCATGCTCAGTAATTCCTTTTTTAGTTAGTTTGTTGCCCTCATCGCGTCAATTGCTTTGAGGGTTTTTTTTGTTTCAATGAATTGCAATCGTCTAAAATGATTTATTTTTAATAATGTGTTAGCATTATGTGAAAGCAAATCAACCTGTTTATAATCTTGTTTTATGTCGAGAAATCAAAGACTTAAATTCTGTGAACCAATAAGACTAAATGAAAGCTATTCATTTTTAGTTGATACCAGTGATCGAGATTATTCCATTGGGTGGGCTGTCACTTTTACAGGTAAAGATTGCATAACCGCGACTGATTCAATATTTGAATATGATTTGTCTGGTGAGTTTATTGAGGCCAGACCTATTGACGGCAGCCAAGACGATCAGTTTACAGTAGAGACATCAAGTGGCGAGATTGTTATTGCTGCGCTAAGGGTTTCAATATCCGATGAAGATATAAGACGGATTATTTCCGATCTCTCAATAGATCGTTTTTATGTGGGGCTGCATGTCGCTCAATTGGTTGATGGCGGCATTCAAGAGCACCTCATAACCTCCGCTCAAATAAAAACTGAAAGGGTCATAAATGAGCGGTGACACAAAGATAATTCAAGCAAAAAGAAATATTGAGATTTTAAGCAAGAGAAATGATGTTCTAGTTTCACCTAGATTGATCGAGATTGTTGTGATTGAATCTAAGCGAGGAGAGCGCGGCAGAGACGGGCAAAGTGCCGAGCAGCTTCTTTCTCAAGTTTCCGCTCTTGAGGTTGCGACTCAACAAGCAAACGACGAGCTGAGTATTGCAATTCAGCAAGTAAACGATGCAAACGGCATCAAAACAAACGATTGGTAATTAAAAAATGAGAATACATCAAGTCACAACGCTGCCGGCAACTCTTGAGGCTGACGCGTTATATCTGGTTTTAAATGGCACTTTTTGCGAAACATTTGTAACTGACAACAGCGGCGTCGGCCGATTGGTCGGAAACTCAACAATGATCAATCAGTTGATCACTGATGCCACTGCTGCCCTCTCTGGTTTTCTTTTTGTTGCTGACATTGCCGGCCGAGATGGTCTGAGCCCGACTAGCAATCAACTTGCCCTTGTTACTGACGCGTCAGCGGATGCCTCGGTTGATTCTGGTGCGGCAATGTATGCTTACAGCTTGACCGATGACAGTTGGACAAAAATCACGGAGTTTGAGAGCTTCAATGAGAATGTTGTTCTTGATTACAATAATCTACAGAACGCGCCAACATCAACAGCGGCGGCCATAGATTCCGCTGTTGCACAATCGCACACGCACACAAACAAAACTCAACTTGATTTGATTGGCGGAACAGCAACAGACCCAACATACAACGGACTGCCTGTTTCAGTTTTAGCAACAAATAATTGGTAAGATGGCAAAGTCTCAGAAGGTAGTTGCGGCGCTACCATCAACGCTTGAGCCGAGCACGGTTTATTATGTCAGGGTTGGTGACGGTTTTGATATTTATGTGACCGACAACACATCAAGTCCAATTGCTAGGCCATTGAACGCCGAAATAAATCAACCGGACGTGAGTGAGTCGCCGATTGCAACTGTTGCTGACGCACAAGGGTCAACGCTAGGGCTTGAGCAAGGCTTGCTTGCCAACTCAGGTCAGCCAGCATTAACAGTTTTGGCAGTTGGTTACACAAACACCGGTAGATTTCAGGGCATCTCATTGGGCGCTGGAAACGTAATCGAGGTTTTTGCATCAGGCTCAGACTTTAATTCTGGAAATGTTCTTTATCGAGAGTTTATGTCTCTTGGAGAGCCAATTGTTTTCTCTGGCATTGATAACGGCGCAATCATAACCTCAACTCAAGGATTTTATGGTTTTAGTGAGGGCGTCAATGGTGGCAATGAGTCTCCAATGCCATTACTCAGCTTTGGCCTTTCATTTGACTTCACTTTCTTTTTTGGTTTTAGAAATTTTGGCTCGGCAACAAACTTGAATGAGGGCTTGATTCATGTGGTTAATGGATCAATTGGAAATACAATCAAGCTTACAGACGGATCAGGTAACGTTATTGACGGCCAAGAAAATATAACTCTTGAGCCTTGGGAATATGTCGAATTACACGGAACAGGTGTCAGAGAGTATATTCTTGAGGGTGACAATCCAATGATGGCTTGCACAAACGCGAATATGGATGTAACTCAGTTTTATGATTCAAGATTAATAATGCCATTATCAAATGATCTTATTTCTTGGCCTAGATCGGGTGATTTCTCAACTCCGTTTGATAACGTTGTGACTAATTATTATGTAAGGGATGGTGCAAGCGGAAATTTCACCACAAGCGCCGGCGCACCAACTGCGATTGATTCGGTTACGGGCGCAACAGACCAAGATTATGAGCCGAACGGAGCAACGCGGACTCTGGTTGGCGGACTTGGAACTTGGTACTCTGGAGCGGATAGCGCCGGATTAGAGGCGACGCCTGCAATGCCGGTAAGCGCAATGTCTCAGGTTGTTGCTCAACCATTATTCATAGCTGACAACGGTGACGGCGGAAACTCTGGAGTTGCAATAGCGAGCCCGTATGAGGGAACAGCAAAAATATACTCTTGGAATGACGCAACACAGACAATTGATTTGGAGTATGAGATTGCTTTAACCAGAACAAACGTCACGGTGACTAGCCAAGAGGATCAATTGCATCCGGCGGCCGGACTTGTTGCAAATGAAGGTTCAGCAACCGCAACTTTGAATGGACAGTTAAACGCTGGAGTGATTATTGCTGATGTGCCGATCACCGTTGTAGTGCAAAATGGCCTTCCAACTCTTGCGCCAACTATAAGAAGCCAGAACGGAACAACAGACACGGCAATAATAAGTGATGATGATGAAACCTTATCTCTTGGCTGGACTCCAGAATTGAGACGGGCTGTCATTAGATTGAACCCTGATGATGATATTATTTACAGACAAACAATTGCAGCCGGTGGCGGCTCTGACGTATGGGTTGAGGTATAGATTAAAATGAACTTAAATATTGAGCTAGATGAGGCCGTAATTATTGGGCTTGCAAAATCAAGGGGATGGACTGAGTTTGTGGATGACACTCAAGCTGAGCTTGTTGGTGATGAATATCCCCAGATAGCAAACCCAGTCACGGCAATTCAATTCTCTCAACAGGTCGCGCAAGAGTTTATCAAACAGCACGTATTGAGTGTGGGCTATAAATTAATAGTTGGTAGGTATGAAAGCATATTCTCATCAATTGAGGGTGCAATTAAAAGTGGATCATTCGATCAATTAATATTGGACGGTGATTTTGAAAAGATCAATGAGCTAGTCAGGCAAGATTTATAATACTTACTGATTACTGTGACAATTAGCGAGGCAAAGCGAAATGAGTCAGAGAAGCCCCACAAGCATAGAATGCACAAATTATGCTGAGGCATTTATTCTACATAACGATAGAACAAAAGCGTTTAAATGTGCATTTCCTAAATCAAAGGCCAGTCCGCACGCTTTAAATGTCGCGGCTAATAAATTTCATGGATTGCCTGAGGTTCGCCTTAGGATTAGCGA
Organism: Alphaproteobacteria bacterium; assembly: GCA_023301585.1. Classification (GTDB taxonomy): domain Bacteria; phylum Pseudomonadota; class Alphaproteobacteria; order Micavibrionales; family Micavibrionaceae. Next base: position 6,701 of record JAMASZ010000111.1, read on the forward strand.
GTTGCGTGAATCTATGCAAGAAAACGCAAAGGAAAAAGCCATTTACACGTTAGAGGATAAGCAACGTTGGCTCGTAAATATAATTACATACGGTATGCAAGAGGAGGGAGTTCCTCAGCACCCTGACGACATGAGTGATCCTGAGTTAAGGCAAAGACACCCATCATCGGCCGTGGCCGGCATTAAGGTCTTGAATGAGATGGACGGTGACAACGCTGTTGTGAAATCAAAAATTGATGTTCAGGCTGAAGTTGTAACGGTTGAAATGGATGAGAATGAGTTTATTGAGGCTAGAAAAAAGGCTCTTTTAGATGACGATTGCTGAAGCAAAAAAAACCTTTGCAAGAAAAAAGGAGTGTGAGCTTGACGGCTTATATTTTAATAGACTGTTTTTCAAGCAAAGAATGGGCTCGAAAATGGTTGTTGGTGGTCATCACCGAGCTATTCAAAACGCTTTGGATAGAACTATGCTACCTCCTAGCCATGATGACTTTATTCCTCGCCTGATTATCAATGTCCCCCCCGGCTACAGTAAGACAGAGATTTGCTCGATTGCACATGTTGCGAGGGGTTTGGCTATCAACTCAGGAGCTAGATTTTTAAACCTGTCATACTCTGATAACCTAGTTTTACTTAACAGTAATGCGGCGCGTGAGATTGTTAAATCAAAACTGTATCAATCCATGTGGCCGGTTGAAATTAAGGCTGACACTGACTCTAAAAAGATTTGGCACACGTCAAAGAATGGCGGAGTCACAGCGACATCATCTCAAGGTCAGGTTACTGGCTTTCGTGCTGGACACATGGATCATGAGATTTATACCGGCTCGCTAATGATTGATGATCCGGTAAAGCCTGATGATGCTTATAGCGAGGTCGTAAGAAATAAAGTAAATAATTCTTACAATGAGACTATTGCGAGCAGGGTGGCAATCGAAACGAACCCGATAATTGTAATCATGCAACGCATCCACTGGGATGATTTGAGCGGCTACCTGTTGCGCGGAGGCTCTGGCGAATATTGGCATCACCTGAATTTACCGGTGATAATTGACAATTCAAAGGAGTACCCTGAGGAATATACTCACGGAATAGAGCTTTATCATGGCTTAGATGATGGCTGGTTATGGCCTTTCAAGCATAACGAAAGTCATGAGGCAACATTGAGGTCACATCGGCGCAAGTGGTCGGCGCAATACATGCAAGAACCAACCAAGCGAAACGAGGAAACAGCTCTTTGGAGTGAGAAACTAATCTCAAAGGCCAGAGAATCGCTCATTGACTTGAGTGGCACAAAAGAGAGAACGATTGTGGCGGTTGATCCAGCGACCACAAACACGGAGGCATCAGATGAGCATGGCATCATAGTAGCCAGCAAATACGACAACGGAGGCTATACCGTTGATGCTGATTTTAGTAAAAAAGGCTCTCCTTTGACTTGGGCTGAGGCGGTGATTGCTGCCTATGATCAGAATGATGGTGACGCGGTAATCATTGAGACCAATCAGGGCGGCGACCTATGTGAAAGCAATCTAAGAAACGCTGGCTTTAAGGGGCGCATCATCCGCGTACACGCAAAGAAAGGCAAAACCCTAAGGGCTGAGCCCGTTGTTGCTTTATATGAGCAATTTCTTGTACAACACAAGGCCGGCTTGATAGACTTAGAAGATGAGCAGCTTGACTTTGATCCGGTTACACAAAAGTCAGCAGGCAAATCGCCAAACAGGGTTGATGCTGTGGTTTACGCATTAACTGAGCTTGCCGACCTTGGTGACAATACTGAGGAGTGGTTGAAAGCAGCAATCAAAGAGAACGATTATGACTAAGAAAAGCAGGCAGAAAAGAAAGCAAAAAAAAGAATCTATGAAAAATGAGATTGAGGCTCTTATTGCTAGGGCTAACAATTCGTCATTCTCTCATAGCATGGCCGGACAAAGGTTGGCCGGTTTAATATCAGGCGGTTATGATTTCGCCGATACGATGCACAATATCTACTTAGATTTTGGCTACCCTCCACACGTAAAGTTTTTTCACTTCTGGAATACTTATCGCCGGTTTGGGATCGCTAAAACGGTGATTGACTTACCTGTTGAGTTTGCGTGGTCAACATTACCCTTGTTTAGTGAGTCAACAAATGAGCGGTTGATTAATGATATTAAGCGCCTTGATAAGAGGGTTAAATTCTGGTCAAGAATCAAAACGCTTGATAAACGCAAAAGGCTTGGACGTTATGCCGGCATGTTTATGCGAGTAGCAGACGACAAAAAGCCAAGTGAACCACTTGAGGGGAATCTTGGTGGCGAGTCAGCTCTTGTTGATATGATGCCGCTTTATGAGTCACAGCTTGAAGTAATTTCGGATGATGAAGACCCGACAAGCCCAAACTTTGGCAAGCCAATCTTGTTGCAATACAGTCAAGCGGTTGTTGGTAATCGCAACGAGGAATCACGGCACACGTTCAATATCCATGCAAGCCGGATCGTTTTTGCTCGCGAGGGTGATGATGACGGCAGCATTTACGGCATAAGTGAGCTTGAGTCGATATACAACGCCTTGATGGATTTGCAGAAAATCGCTGGCGCTGGAGCTGAAGGGCTTTATAAGAATGCGTCTCAGTCTGTTGTTGTTGGGATTGACCCGACAGCATCAGGCAAGGTCAGCCCTGAGATAATGGCTCAGCTTGGCGAGCAATATGATGACTGGAACAGGAATCGCAGCAGAAAAGCTTTTGCAGCAGGAAACGCCTCAGTAAATCCACTGCAGTCATCAATGGTGTCACCAAAGCCAATGTTTGATAATTCAATGGCAATTGTTGCGGCTGGCTCAAAAATACCATCAACAATAATTATCGGAATGCAAACCGGTGAAAGGGCAAGCACAGAAGACTCAAAGCAGTTCTTGTCAACCATTCAGTCAAGGCGCATAAATGACACGACCCAACTTATTAAAGATCACATTGATTGGTGTATAAATTGGGGTGTCTTGCCTTCAAATGATTACGGCATTGAATGGGATGACCTGCTTGCCATGTCAATTCAGGATCAATTGAAAAACGCCTCAATAATGACGGCAATAAATAAAGACGCTTTCTCATCAGGTGGTGACGCAATTTATACTGAAAATGAGATAAGAGTTGCCGGCGGTAGTAAGCCGCTGGATGAGCTTGAAACTGATGGTGAGGATGACATTGACAACGATATAGTTGATGACATTCCCGATGATGCTGAGTCATAGCCGTGGCTAGAAAAAGAAGCAAGGCGAGAATGGCCGACCCCACTGGACAGCAGGTGCGTCGAAATAGGGCGCGGCGTCTGGCAATATCGAGGCTTAATCGCGCAAAATCACAAATTCGCACGTTGATTATGGGTTTAAATCCGGTAATAACTGCTGATGTTGTTATCTCGAATCAATCTCATGACTATCAATTGACGGACTTCCAGCAAGAGCAATTAATTCTTGCCGCTAACCAAAGCATTGAGTCGGCTCTTGAGGTTTCCGGTGATTCGCCCTCTGATGACTGGCTATACTCGGATCAGGTTGAGGGTGCTTATAGGCAATCAACACTTGAGGAGGTCAGAGATTTCAACAGCAATGTTGCTGCCGCGATAGTTGCTGGAACAGCTTTGACATTGCTTCAATCTGAGCCAATACAGACAGAAAATATAATTTTGTCACAGCAGTATCGAGAGGAATTGAGAAAGGCCAGAATTGCCAGCTTTGCCGCTGTAAAAGGGGTTAGCTCAAAAGCTTCAGCTCAAGTGTCGAATAGAATTAGCGCCGGCATTAGAGCGCGAGTCTCAAGAACTCAAATAATCAGTGACGTGTCTGATAGGTTTGATGTTGCAAAAAGCGACATAAGGCGCGTTATTGACACAGAGATCAATACAGCGTTTAATAATGCAAAACTAGAGGCTACTAGACAGATAAGCAATTTGACCGGCCTGAGGTCGGCAGTTGTACATATTTCAGCATTATCGACAACAACAAGGCCAAACCATGCCTCGAGACATGGAATTGCATACACAGTTGAACAGCAATTATCTTGGTGGGATGGGAACGCAAACCGCATTAATTGCAAGTGTTCCGTCCGGAGCGTGTTAATTGATGACAGTGGTGATATAATAAATAAAGATGTTCAAGAGCAATTCAAACAAGAGTCTGAGTTTTTCCGATGAAAAAAAAATTAAAAGTAAGTAGACAGCAAGGCAAAGCAAAATCAAATAGATTCGCTTTGCAGTGTCGCTCAGAGGTCAACAAGAGCTTGATCAGGCGTGAGAGCATTCAGGGAGTTGAGCACATAATTGTAAGTTCTTACACATTGCCCGACAATATTGTAATGAATGGCGGTCTTTATCCAGAGACTGAAATTGCAAAATCCTATCACACATTAGAGCGCACGCTTGCACCGGTTGAGCACCCTGAAATTGATGGTGAGTTTCTTAGTGCAAACGATCCTCTTGCAATCAATGATTTCTATGTTGGCGCATTCAATCAGAATGTAACTCGCAAAGATGGCCGCGTTCATATGGATAAGGTCATAAATGTTCAAGAGGCAATGAAAAGCCAAAAAGGTCGCAGATTACTAGACCGGCTTGAAGAAATCGAGACCAATGACAACGCTCGGCCAATCCATACGTCAGTAACACTTTATTGTGATGTAATTTATCCTGATGATATTCAGGTGAACGACGCCGGTGATGAATACTCGTGGATTGCGGTTGATATGGTCTTTGATCACGATGCAATTCTTTTGGACTCAGTTGGCGCAGCTAAACCAAGCCAAGGCGTGGGGATTGCTGTCAATTCTGAAGGCGAAAAAATGGAGGTTAGCACTTTTAGTTTAGTGACTAACTCAAAAAAATCAAATGACGATGGCCTTGGCGAAAGCGAGTCTGACTCTGTTGATGGTGGCGATTCTGGTGATCAGGACGTCAAAGGTAAACAATTTAAACCAAATCAAGGTACACAAGTTATGAATTTAATTTTAAATCGCTTGAAAGAGGCCGGCATTAAGACGGAGGGTTTATCAGATGATGAACTAATCCAGAAGTATGACGAGCTAAAGCACAAGCAAAACAAGGCAGAGCTTGACGCGAAAGCCGAAAAAGCAGAAAAAGAGTCTAAGGCAAATGCAAGCTCAAGTGATGAAATCACTGCTGCTGTTGCTGCTGCTGTTAAGCCTCTTTCTGATAAAGTTGACGCGCTGGCCGTCAAGGCAAATGAAGCCAATGAAAGTGAGCTTAATGAGCTTGCTGAGTTCATTGTCAACAGTAAGAAATACCCGTCATTAGAAGTTGATGACATTAAACGCTTAGGCATTGAAAAAGCACGATCTATGGCGGCTAATTGTCGCACATCGCACGGCTTGCCAGTATCTAAGGCCAACCAGTCAAGCGCAGACATGCCGTCTGTTACTTGCACAATCCCTGAATAAGGAGGGTTATCATGTCAATTAAAGGTAAAAGATTGATTTACGTTGGCCGCGCGGATAACGCAAGCCAAAAACCACACACTGACGAAGGTGTTGCAACTGTATCAATTCTTGCTGGCTCATTGCTTGCAAGCTCAAACCGTGGATTTGCTTTAAGCTCTGCCGCCGGTGATTCAGTTGTTTCACGCTTCTTAGTGGCCGATAAAGATCAGCACCGGACTCGCAATATTGATGAGCCTTGGACTGCTGGCGAAAACATGATTGCAATCGCTCCGAAAGACAGTGATTTCTTGAATGTTCGCGTTGCTGCCGGCAACAACTTCACTGATCGAAACGTTGGCTTAAGCTCAAACGGTGACGGCCAATTTAAGATTGCTGTCGAGGGCGAGAATGTTCTTTGTTATTCGGCCGAAATCATCGACGTTACAGTTGATCAAACCCTAGTACGCGTTAGCGTTTAACGGAGTAATTAAATGTTATTTCAAAAGAAAGTAATTGGTAATAGCCGCACAGCATTATTGCAGCATAAAACCGTTGAGCAAGATCGTCAGTATTTCAATACGAACGCATTAATGGTCAACGCTCATAATCCTGATCAGGCGATGTATCGCAATCAAGGCTTAATCCCTCAAGATGTTTATCAAGAGTTTGACAACATCACTGTTGAGCGAATGCGCTCAGATGACGGTGATGCGTTCCTTGATCCGCTTCTTGCTATGTCTAAGTCAATTAGTATTGGCAAGCTAGTGAATCGCTATCGTCAAGCTTCTGACGCTGGCAACTCTCAGACGTCAATGGGTGGTCAAATTGGTGTATTAATGGATCAAGTTGATTACACTTATGATGGCTCAATCATCCCTATTCATGACGGCGGTTTTAAGCGTAATTTTCGCGAAATGGCTGCAATGAAAAGTGAGGACTTTGACGCATTGATTGACGATCAGCGCGAGTCTGTTGCTGATGTTAAGCGCCGACTTGTTGCGAACTTCCTTGACGGTCATCGAGACAAAGACAACAACTTAATCATTGTTGACGGTCTTGGCTGGTCAGGCGTTCGTGGTGATGATCGCGTTGCTCAGGTTGACTTGGGTGCTGCTGGCCTTGATTTTGATTTTGCCGATCAGACTCGAAACCCTGAAGACATCAAGATTGCGTTTATTGCTTTGCGCGATGTTTTACGCATCGACAACAATTGCACTCAAGATTTGATGTGGTTCTTTTCTCGTGAGGCAATGTCTAACTTTGAGCGTAATTTCTCAGAGGAGCACGCGTCTCGTACAATTTATGAGGAGTTAATGAAACTCCGAGGTGTTGACGAGATTCTTGAAACCAATGAATTTGAGGGGACTGAGTTAATGGCATTCCCTAAGAATCAAGACAAGATTCGTCCAATGGTTGGCATGGCGATGAATACGGTTGCAAAACCTCGTGTTCATTACAATGATGACTATCAGTTCGTTACTTGGGCGGCAGTTGGTTATGAGGTTCGTCCTGATTTCGCTGGTCGAACTTGTGTTTTACATGCAAACGTTTAATTGAGAGGCAATTCAAATGACAGCAAAAAAAGCAACACACGAAATGTTACATAAGCGTCAATACATGAGCGTGGGCGGCAAGCTAAAGCATATCCCTGCCGGCACTCATGTCACTTTGACTACAGCTCAAGCCGAGGCTTTAGAAGGCCGCGTTAAACCAATTGGAGATGAAAAAACAATTGATTTGACAGAAGGTGAAGCCAAAAAGAAAGCAGCAGCAGAGGCCAAAAAGAAAGCGCAAGCTGAAAAGAAAGCCAAAACTGAAGCTGACAAAAAGGCAAAAGATGAAGCGGCAGCAAAGGCGGCCGAAGATTCAAAGAGCAAGTAAGTTAATGTAATATTACTTATGGCGGTAAAATGCCTGTAAAAAGGCGCTTTAATAAGAGCGCCTTTTTTATTAATTATGTGTGAAATTTCAAAAGATGACTTAGCCGACTTTCTTGGCTCAGAGGTTTGTTTAACAGATACTCAGCTTGAGATTGCTATTGGATCGGCCGGCGACATGATTGAGAAGGCTCTTGAGTCTTGCATGATGGGTTATAGTGACGACAAAATAAAACGAATAACTTTATACTTGGCCGCTCACTACTCAGTGCCATTCGATCAAACATTAAGCATGAAGTCTTATAAGGATGCTTGCTCAAATAGCTCAGCAACATTCACCACAAGCGCCGGCGATGGCGTTGAATCAACAACATTTGGCAATACTGCAAACCAGCTTTCTTGCGGATGCCTTGCCGAGCTTGGCAAAGACCCGATTTGCTTCTTTTCTCTTGGCGTTGATAGCGATATTTTCGACAAAGGCTTAAGCAAGGGATTTAAGAAGTGAGGAGAATACTTTTAAAAAGAGCTCTCAGGGGCTGTAAAAACAATATAACCCTGCAAGACAGGAATATTGTTGCGCCTAAGCATGGATCAGTTGATTTTGATGAAAAATTCAAAGACAAATTCACGGTGAGAGCAATAGTTAAGACCGTTTCCGGAAAGACATATTTTGACGGAGTAAATCCAGAGCGTGCAATAACTCACGAAATCAGAATTGAGTATGTTGAAGGCGTTACCGATCAAACTTGGATTTTCCTTAAGGGGCGACGTTTGGACATCTTGAGCTTTGAGAATTGCTGCGAGCTTGATGAGGTTCTAATATTCCAATGCAATGATCGCGGAAAAGCGTCAAAGGTTGCATCAAGAACATGAGCATCACTATTGAGTCAGGCAGCTTAAAGGCTGTATCAAAAATAAAAGGGCTAGAAAAACTCGCTGATGTTGCCGTTGAGCGAGCTTCATTCAAGTCTGGCAAGGGTCTTGTTGCCACTGCAAGCAAACAGATACTTGCTAGACCAAAGGGCGGCCAGACCTACATTAGGCGCGATAGACTTGGCCGCAGGCGTCGCCACGTTGCATCTGCTGAGGGCGAGAGCCACGCAAACATGACCGGAACGCTCAGAAAGTCGCTCGGCTTTAAAGTTAGCAAGCGAGAATTGACTTTCGGTTATGGGGTTGATCGTGGTGATGCGCCAATATATGCAAGAAAGATAAACTCAACAAGACCGTCTCTTGAGATTGCCATTAATTCCGAGCAAAGGAATATTGAAAATCATGTCAGGCGCGAAATAAGAAAACAACTAAATAAATAATCATGAGATATTCTGACATAGTTGATCATCTAGCTAGAAACCTACCTAAGTTTGCCGATGATTTCACGACAAATTACAACGTTGAGTCAATAGAGCGGTCTGGCGAAATTGTGACCGTTCAGCTTGATCGCAATCATGAGCTTTCGGCCGGCTGTCAGGTTAATATTCAGGGCGCGTTACATTCAATTGAAATCTCGATTGAGTCTGTAAACAATATTGAGGCAACTTTAGTCACAAGCACGCCTCATGATTTCACGTTTGATTCAGGCGAGGAGAACATAGCAACTCTTGTGAGATCGCCTGACGATTCTTTTGACTTGGAAATAATTGGCATCCCAAACAGAAATAAAATAAGAGTGATGATCAAGACGCCGGATGAGCTTGATCGTCTGGTTGGTAACGATGAGATTCAATCTGACTTACGGCTTTTGAATGGAGTAAATCCATGCATTGGATTTAATGGACTTCAGAGAGTGGAAACGGCATCAGGCAGCTCATTCACATTTATAAACAATGATCTTGTTTCCGATATTGCTCAAGGGCAGATTATTGCCATGTCATCACCAAGGATTGCCGGAATAATATCGACAAACTCAATCGAGCAGGCATACACTGAGCAAGCTCAAGATGATGCTTTTATGTTTGTGTTAATTAGTGATTCAGTGGTAAGTAGAAATAGAAATATTGACACAGACAGTGCCGACAACTTGCAAGCAAGCCATTTCTTTAATCAGAGAATGATTCAAAATGTTCAGTTGTTTGCAGTTATCCCAACAAGCCACGAGATAAACGCAACCGATGCGCGAGATCGCTGTGAGGAGTTATTGCGTCCAATCTGTAGGTCTATACTTAGAGCTAGATTCCCAAGCCTTATTGAGAACAGTAATAATCCTTTGATGTTTACGGCTCACGGCACTCAGTTGTATAATGGCGCGTACTATGTTCACCAGTATGCTTTTGAGGCAACATTGCAATTCGGCGAAAGCGATGTATTTAATCCTCTTGAGGATGTTGCGTTTAGAGATATAACCTCGACGATGAGCGTTGATATTGGGGATGAGGAAAGAAATCAATTAACCAACTTAGATGAGACACCATGAAAAAACTCAAGTTAAAAATAAACAATGTCAAAGGCTATGCTGGCGAAATTGACATAAACGTAAATGATTCAGGCGTACCAGTTGACAGATTCTGGCGACGTCGAATTAATGACGCAAAGATTGACAATTGCGTTGAGGTAATCGGCAAGCCATTCAAGCCAAAGCCGGCAAAACCGGCCGGCGCTCAAAGTGCAAAAAAGCCAACAAAAGAGTCAAATAAAAACTCAGGAGAAAAATAATGTCTACCGTTATCAATCAGCCAAAGACTAATTTTGCGCTGATCGGCGTTGCAAGCAGCATCGCAAACACTGCTCACAAGGTTTTAATTGTGGGTCAATCATTCTTATCTGGCACAGAGTCAGGTGAGTTATTTGAGAACATTGGCAATGGTGGAGATGAAAACACGCTTTTCCGTGAAGACTCGCCGCTTGCCGAAATGATCAGAGCTTTCAAGATTCGCAATCAGCAAGTGAGGGTTGATGCAATCGCAATCAAGGAAACTCCAGCAACTCAGACTACCGACCCAAATGCTGAGCCGGCAGATAGCAGCTTTGAGTTGTCTTTTTCTGCCTCTGGACAACTGGTAAACAATGTTGTCACAGTTACAATCGGAAACTCTGAGCATAAATACTCAGTTCCGGTAATTGAGGGCGATATTCCTGATGATATTGAAACTAGACTTTTTGACGCGATTAATGCTGACTCGCGAGCGGTTGTTATTCCTGCGCTGATTAGATCGAATCAACTGGATGACGGTGATGGCAATTTTGGTGTCACTAGGGTTATGTCATACAAGGCAAAAAACCAGCATCCAAACGTAAACTACATATTTAGAGTTGAATTTGAGGTTGATGATGAAAACCTTGAAGTAACTAGAAATATTGGCACGGCAGACTTCACCGTTCCTGACTTGGATGGGGTTTTTGATTCGGTTCAAGGTCAACGTTATCAAACCGTTGTTTGGCCTTACCCTTTCAACCTTGATCCCTTGACTAGCTTTCTTGATCCTAGATTCAACAAAGACGGCGTTGTAATTGATGGTGTTGGCGTTACGGCCTTAAATCAGACGTTTCAAGGCTTGCTTTTATTTGGCGAGGCTCAAAACAGTGCATCTCTGGTTATGCTGGGCGGCAACATTGCTGTTGACACAATTGATGGTGACAATGATCGCAGAACTTATCAGGGCGGCGACATTCCAGAAAACCCATTGATCAAAGCTTGTCATTTCGCTGCAATACGCTCTTTGAGGCTTGATGATCAGGGCGCAAATATTGCTGACTTAGTTGTTGGTGATGCCGGTCTTGATGCTTTCGGTGGTGCGGCTCTCGCTTCACGGCCTTATTTCAATACGCCTTTTTCAAGCCTTCCTTTATCAGAAAGCAACAGGGGCTTTGAAAGCACAGAGATTGAGCAATTGCTTGAGGCAGGAATTACCGTTCTTGGAAACAATATCGCCGGCAATCAAGTTATTCTTGGTGAGACTGTAACCACATACAAGACGGACACTGCTGGAAACCCTGACGAGACTTTCAGGTTTTTAAATTATGTTGACACTAGCTCAGGCATTCGTGAATATTTTTACAATAACTTTCGCGCTCGTTTCGCTCAATCTCGATTGACTGAGGGTGATTTAGTTCTTGGCCGAAAGATGGCAAACGCAAATCTTGTAAGGTCTTTTGCAAAGAGACTATATGTGGCCTTAAGCGGTCAAGATTTCGTGCTTACCGAATCGGGCGAGGACGCATTGAACTTTTTCGATGAGAATCTTTTTGTCTCAGTTGATAAGGCTCAAGGTATCGTGACAATCATCATGACTGTTCCGATTGTTACTCAATATCGTGAGACTCGCGCAACAATACGAATCTCATTTAGCATTAATTCTTAATAGAGGGCTTAAAAAATGGCTTCACAATTAAATGATCTATCCATCTTTGTCAATAATGTTCAGGTGTCATATACAGCAGATTCGCTTTCTTGGAAAGACGGCTTTGGTGAATATAATGTCCGGAACGCTGTTGTCGGGGGTGGCGAAACTGAACCGATTACAAGTCAAAATCTTGAATCAAAAAAAGGCATGGTTAAATTCTCAATGCCGACAACAATTATTCACGAGCGTTTAAAACGGGAATGGAAGCAAAATTTTGATCAAAATGTGATTGAAATCGTTGCTGCTGACGGTCAGTCATTCACAAAGTTCTTTGAACGTGCAACAATGACAAATGATCCCGAATCTAGTGGCGCAACCGATGGAAATATTGAGGTTGAGTTTGAAACTGCTAGAGCGCAATAATCATTAACAACTTAGCGAGGCTAAAGCTATGAGTCAGTATGAATTAAAAGAGTCCTTTCAGTATGCAACAGCAGGCAGTCAGGAGAATGCTCAATTTATTGAGCTTATTTCGCCACATCGAAAGTCATTGCAGTATTATCATCCGGTCAAATCGGCATTTATGCAAGCTGTACACTTTTTGAATGATGATGCCAGCGATGATGAAAAGAGTGAGCCACCAAAGGAAACGCCTGACAGCGTTGATTCTGAGGGTGTCATGAGCTTGATGTATGCTTGCCCTGATGTTGACATGAACAAAGTGTTTTTAAATGTTTATGAGCTACTAAAGAGCGGTGGTGGACGTCTTGACGGTCAAGAAAAAATCACCGAGCCAATACTTGATAAATTATCAAGCGTTGACCTTGAGGGTGTCGTTGGCGCATACATTGCGACTTTTATTGTTCCGTCCCCGACGGGTGGGCGGTAGACTCTGTTTTGATGGAGCAAATTTATAGCATCGCCGCCTTTTATGAGGGCGGCGTCACTGCTAAAGATTTGATTGATCAACCCGTCTCTGAGATAGTTTTAGCGGCTCAGAATGCCAACCGAATTGCACGAGAACGAAAAGCGGAAATGAGCAAAAAATGACAAATCGAGTAAGTTTTTTAATTCAGTTCAAAGAGCGATACAGGCGACAAGCTAGAAATCTAAGGGCTCAGTTTGCAAAAATAAAACAGTCCGCTGATAGTGCAGAGGCGTCAATAAGCAAATTTGAAAAAAGAAGCAAGAGCAGCTTTGAGACTCTTGGCAAAAGAGCGGTCAAAGCCGGTGCTTTAATGACTGCCGGAATCACCGTGCCTTTGCTTTTTCTTTCTAGGAATTTGATTAAGGCCGCCAGTGACGCCGAGGAGATTGATGGTAAGTTCAATCAGATTTTCGGCTCAGTGTCTGGAAGCTCTGAAGCGGTCAAGAGCCTCTCAAGTTCGTACAAACTAGCATCAACAACGTCAAAAGAATTGCTGTCTGATACAGGCGCGATATTGTCAGCCTCTGGCTTGCAAAAAGATCGAGTGCTTGAAATATCAAAAGTCCTTAACGGCGCAGCAATCGACCTTTCTTCATTCCACAATTTCCAAGGATCAGCAGCAGAGTCAAGCATGATCCTTTCAAAGGCTTTGCTTGGCGAGGCTGAATCTCTAAAAACCAATTTCGGCATCACGATTGTTCAAAACAAGGCTTTCCAAGATTCTGTGAAGCTAAAGCAGAGGCAGTCCGGATTGAGTAAGCAGGCAGCAAAAGCAGAGGTTGTTTTTGCTGAGATATTAAAGCAGGCCGGCAAAGACGGCCAAAAGGCTCTTGGTGACTTTGCCAGAACCCAAAAGGGCTACGCAAATCAAACGAAAATACTTGCCGAAAGAAAGAGAGAGCTTGCAATAACTTTCGGAAAGCTTCTTTTGCCATTTGCTATAAAATTAAATAACGTCTTGATTGACTTGATTGGCTGGATTAATTCACTATCACCAGCAACAAAGAGATTTGTTGTGATCCTTGCGGCTATGCTCGCGATATTGCCTCCATTGATATTGCTGGCCGGCAGCTTAGCTCTTGCCATTGGGGTGATAAGCCTCCCAATATTGATTGTTGGTGCGGCAATAGCTGGACTGATTGTGGCCGGCGCTGCGCTTTATGCAAATTGGTCTGAGGTGGTTGGTGGATTAAAAGCTATATGGTCAAGCTTTTCAGGCTGGATCGGTGATTTGCTTGGGACTATTGGTGATCTTTTTGTATCATTGTTTGAAGGTAGATTTATAGACGCAATAAAGCACGGTGTTAATTTTGGGATCAAGCTCCTCAATGGACTTCTTGAGCCCTTAAATTTTGTCATGGATTTGCTTGGCTTTGATGGGGTGAAAATACCAGAAATAAAGGTCTCCACGGATACCGGACAAATAACATCTCAGACTTCAGCAGTAGCAAAAAAAGCGTCAGGCAATGTTTCTGATGGTCGAAGGGCTGCAAGAAGCACAACAGCAAGAGATAGTGTTGCGGTAGGCCAAAAGGCCGCAAGAGCAGTCAAGCAAAGCAGCATACAGCAGGCAGGCATTGCGAATGTTAATGCCAGCGTAAATGTTCCGCCAGTTCCGGCATCCAACGGAAAGGCGTCAATTGAGGGCAACTTTGTTGTTTCGGCAGCTCAAGGGGCTACAATTGAAAAAGCAGACATAACCTCAAGCACAAGCGATCTTGATCTTGGAATAAACATGATAAATGGTGTCTACTAATGGCTAGTGAGTTAAGTATTTTTAATGGCTCTTACAAGGGAGTCCCAATTGTAATAAGGTCGGCGTCAATTAATGGCGGCCGGCGCAAAGTGATCAAAAGATTTCCAAGCAGAGACACTCAAAACGTTGAGGACTTGGGATTAATACCGCGCCAATACTCTCTTGAGATTGTTGTTTCTGATAGGGGTAATGAGGATTATTTCGTTTATAGAGATAGGCTTTTGCAGGCTCTCGAGACAGAGGAAAGTGGAATTTTAATTCATCCGCTTTATGGTCGAATTGAAAGCATTGCATCAGGAAAGTTTGACATGCCTGAGACCTTTGAGAGGTTTGGTGAGTCTTACCTTGTTGTTGATATGTTTCCGGATGAGAATACCGGCATACCGCAAACATCAAGAAACGTTTTAACTCAGGTTGTTGCTGAAAACAATCTTGTGAAATCGGCGGTAATTCAAAGCATATCTGAAAACTTTTCAATTAGCCCTAGATTGCCCGACAGCAGGCAGGGCGGAATTGCAAAAATTGAGGAGTCGTTGTCGTTCATTGAGCGAGCCGCCAATTTTGTCGGTGAAGCAAGCGATACCGTCAATCAATTCAATTCAGATGTGAGGGATGCGCGCAACAGGGTTAATGAACTGCTTGGAAACCCTCAAGAGTTAGCATTGCAGATTGATTCTTTTTTCACGTCGATCAGGAATATTGCACCGAGCGCACAAAACTCATTAAATTCATTTTCCGGACTATTTGGCTTTGGCTCTCTTGATACGAATTTTGAGCAAAACACAGCATCAAGAATCGAGAGACAAAGAAATAATGACACAATAAATTCATCGATCAACGCGCTTGCTCTTGGTGAGGCTTATCTTGCAATATCTCAAATTGAGTTTGAGACTCAGAGAGCATTGCTTGTTGAAAGGCAAATACTTGACAGTCAATTTGATCAAGTTATAGCCAGCTCTCCAGACTTGGACGTAATTAATGCAATTACAGATATGAGGGTTCTTGTTTTTGATTTTCTTGAGGATCAAAGACTGAATGCAAGCAGAATAATCACGGTTAATGTGAGAGAAACCAGCGCGCGATTAACATCTTTTGATTATTATGGTGATGATGATCGTGGTCAGCAGATAGCTGGTCTGAATGAGCTTTCAGATATAAGCTTTATTGATGGAGATATTGAGGTTGTGACGACATGATGCTTGAGGTAAATGGTGATAGATTCACAAATTTCGTTTCCGGTGAATGCGACATAAGACTTGATGCCCTAAGTAATTCTTTCAAGTTTGAGCTTTCAACAAAGGGCTCTCAAGACATCCCTTTCCTTGCCGGCCAGCCTTGCTCTGTTTACGTTGACGGTGAAAAAGTTCTTACCGGCTCAATTGAGCAATGGACTCAGGATCATGATGAGACATCTCACACAATAACAATATCCGGCCGTGACAACACGGCAAAGCTTGTTGATAGTACGATAGGTGTTATTGATCAGGTTTTTGGTGATGACCTGACGTTAAAATCTCTCATTGAGCTGATAATTGATCATCTAGGATTGAATTTAAAGGTTATTGATGAGGCAATGCCTGAGCCGTTCAATCCGGCTCAAGAGGTTGTAAATCCTGAGCAAGGCGAGAATGCTTTTCAATTTATTGAGAAGCACGCAAGAAAAAGGCAAGTGCTGCTGACTTCAAACGCTGACGGGAATATTGTAATAACAAAAAACACTGGCAACTTTGCGGCCGGTGTTGTTCAGCATTCAATAGGCGCTAATGACAATAATGTGATAAGCGCAAGCTTTAATTATGACAATACAAAAAGATACAACAGATATATTGTTGCATCTCAAGGAATACCCGTCGCCCTGAATTTAGCTGGTGATTCTAGCCTCGCATCATTGGTTAATCAGGGCGGCGTGGTTGTTGATGGGGATATTGTTGAGGGTCGTCAACTTTATTTGATAGTGCAATCAACAGCATCAGACGATGAATCATTGATGCACGCTCAGTGGATTGCTGATGTCAGAAGGGCAAGAGGCTTGATATACAAGGCAACAACTGACCGCTTTCGTGTTGGGGTGAAATCGGATGATATTTGGCGAATAAATATGATCTACAATATCGTGGATGATTTTGTTGGAAAAATTGAACCGATGCTTTGCAACTCAATAAAATTTAGAATGAACGAAAGCACTGGCCGGACATCGCTGGTTGAGTTTGTTGGTCAAAGGGCTTACACTTCATTTCAACCTCAAGATCAATTCTCTCAGGTGTCTAGCCGTGTATAACTCAACAATAAAATGGTCAATTGTTTCTGAGGCTGGAGATGATTCCTTGCAGTTTCCTCAGCAGAGAATTAGCTATTTAGGCAAGCTCGCCGATGGCGTTCCCGTTTATCCTTACGGGTTTCACGCGGTGGCTGATCCTCAGTCTATGGCTTTGACTTTTACATCTCAATCAACTCCAGACAATATCTCATTTATACCAACATCAAACCAAAAAAGACAGGTGCTGATGGTTGGTGAGACGACGCATTATCACCCACAAACAGACGCTCATTTAACTTGGAGAGAGGGTGGCATTCTTGAGATTGAGACTGGTGATGGCGGTCAGATGCCGATTACGATTGTTTGCAATCAGGCAAGCATTCAAGCGAGTGAGAGCGTTGAAATAACATCACCACAAACAACAATAAACGGCAACCTCACAATTGAGGGCAATTACACGTCAAATGGCACAATGACAAATAATGGTCAAGACGTTGGCAATACTCACGGTCACGCTCAAGGCAATGATTCTCGCGGCGATGGCGAGCAACCGATTCAAGGTGTAACATGACAGCAGATGCAGTTTTAAGAATTGATATCAGAACCGGACTTTATGACATAAGCATTGATGACGATGGTGGCATTGAGGTTGATGACTTTTTTGATACTGCAATCTTATATTCAATATACGGTGAGCGTCGAGCAAATGAGCGCGAGGTTGTTCCGCCAAATTTACGGCGCGGCTGGATTGGCAATATTCACAGTCGGAGTGATTTTGAGAATGGCTCAAAGCTCTGGCTTTTTGAGCAAGCTCGACTTAATCGGTCGATAATGAACAGGATTGCCGATGAAGCAAGAAAAGCTTTGCAGTGGCTTGTTGATGATGGTCTCGCTGAGAGCATTGATGGCGCTGAAGTTATAACAAGAAATGGAATAATATTTTTGAGCGTTACTATTCGACGGTCAAATGATAGAATTGACAACAGACTTTTTGATCTATGGGAGAACACCGGTGTCATTAGATAACATTCCTGAGAGCGCAACCGAGCTGGTTGCACGATCTCAAGCAGACGTACAAAGAGAGCTACCAAACTCAAACCCAAGAGCAAGAAATCACTGGCTTTTTGCTGTGGTAAATGCGTGCTCTAATAGAATTTATGATTTTTATTTGCAGCTATTAATTGCTATTGAGCAAACTTTTGTTGAGTCCGCCACTGGCGACAACATCATTCGCCATGCTGGAGAATTTGATTTAAGCCTTAATGCCGCAACACAATCAACCGGTGATGTAGTTGTGACCGGACAGGCTGGATCAATAATCAATCAAGGGGCTACACTTGCGGCCTCAGGTTTTGGAACTTTTACCACCGACAGCAATAATTTCATCGGCGATGACGGTAGTGCCTTGATTTCAATAACCTCTGTTGACTTTGGTCAATCAACAAATCTTGAAGACGGTCAAGAGCTCAGATTTCAAAGCCCGATTGTTGGAGTTGATGACACAGCCATTGTTACAGAAAACACGGTAAGTGGTGGCACTGACGCCGAAACACTTGAGGAGCTTCAGGCAAGAACTCTGGAGAGAAAGAGAAACCCGATTGCGCTCTTTAACTCATCAGCAATACGGGCTCAAGCCAGACTTGTTGCCGGCGTAACTAGGGTTTTCGTTCAGGAGATAACGCCTGCAAGAGGTCAGACGACTATTTTCTTTATGCGTGATGGCGATAGCGATCCAACTCCGTCAGGTGAGGAAGTTGAAACCGTCAGGCAAGCTATTCTTGAGATAAAGCCGGCTCATGTTTCTGATAATGATGTCATTGTTCTTGCGCCAGAGCCGCTCCCTGTTGACTTCTCTTTCTTTGATCTACAGCCAGACACGCCGGCAATGAGACTGGCTGTCACAAACAATCTGAGACAATATTTTGATGAGCAAACAGACGTTGGGCGCGACATCGATGAGGATGTTTTGAGGTCAGTAATTATTAATACAATCGATCTGACAAACACGCTATTGCAGACATTTGAGCTAAACAGCCCATCATCAGATATTCAGGTTTCAAGTGGACAAATTGCAATACTTGGAGACGTTGATTTCTAATGAACTTATTTGACCGCAGAAATTTAGAAGCGTACACAACAAGTCTTGCTAGATATTTGCCGAATGATCGAACATTCGCATCAAAAAATATTTTTGATTCAAATTTCAGGAGGCTCTTGAGGGGCTTGGCTGGTGAGATGTTTGTTGTCAACGGGGTTCTTATTGACTATGTTAATGAGTCGTACTCAAGAACAACATCACAACTTATTGAGAGATGGGAGATTGATCTTGGCATTCCTGATGATTGTTTTTCTGGTGATGGCACTATTGATGAAAGGCGTCGAGATGTGATTATTAAGCTTTCCATGATGTCAGTCCAGATTGAGGATGATTTCATTGCTCTTGCTCAAGCACTTGGATCAACCATCAGGATCGAGAGGGGTGGTGATTTTGGGGTTTTTCCGGTTCAACTCCCTCACCGGTTTTTTCCTAGCGCCGAGGATGCAAGATTCACAATGGTTGTTGTTGCTAACGACAACACAAATGATGATATTGTTGAATGTGTTCTTAAGGCAGTAAGGCCGGCCAACGTCGCCTTGCTTTTTAAAGTGGAGAACTAGAATGGAACTTATGAATAACAAGGTTGATGGTGGGGCTGGAACTTTTGGCGTGCCAACATCAAACCATTTCAATCAAAAGGCGTCTGAATTTCAAGAGCCAATAACAAGCACAAACATGACTTTATCAAGTGACCAGCTTGATCAGTTTGCAAGAGCCGTTGCAAATTATTGCGTTGTGTCGAAAAGCTTTGTTGATAGCGGCTCTCAAGATTCATTCATACTTAGTCCACAATCTAATTTTTTAACTATTCCTCAATATCTTGACAATATGGAGGTCTACTTTATTGCATCAAGTGATAGCTCTCAAAGTCCAGTTGTAAATATAAATTTTCTAGGTGATGTGCCGATTGTGACTCAAGGTGGCGTTGCTCTAACAAATCAGATAACCGCCGGCGACCTGATTTTTTTGGTGTACAATCTCAACTCACAGCAATTCATCTTGTCTCAAAATATAGGTTCAACAATATAATGGAATTACTAAATAATAAAATTGACACTCAAGACGGCGAGCTAGTAGATCAAGAGCGTGAGCAGTTATTTGCTGGCGAATGGAATCAGGTCGCCACTGAGGGTCAAAACTTAATCACATCTAGCGGACAGGCTTTATCTGCTGCCGATCTGACTCAAATGGCGAAAGCTGTTGCGGCCTATTCTGTTGCTGGTGACACTTACATTGACACTGGCGAGGCTGACAGATATTTACTTGATCCTTCAAACGACTTCTTTCCTATAACGGAGTATTTTAATGGATCAATTATCAACTTTATTGCAATAACCTCAAATACTGGTGAATCAATCGTCAATGTTGCCGGCCTTGGTGATCGGCCTTTTTGCAATCTTAATGGCGACCCTTTGGCCGAGAATCAAATTGAGGCAGGCCAAAGAATTACAATTTATTTTGACGCATTTATTCAACAATTCAAGCTGTTGAATATGGTTGATGTTGGTGCTGAGTCGTCAGTTCCATTAAACTCATCCGCCGATTTGAATCTTTCTATTGCAATATTCGCAAATAGGCAAGCAATCCGTCTTGAATGGAATGCTATTCCGGACGCCACAAATGTGAGAATTGAGACATTGGTTGCCGGACAGATTGTGAGGACTCAAATTAATCCAATAAATCAAACGGCTTTCAATTACAACGCATCATTCTCAAGCATTGATGGCGTATTTGGCAATAGAGACTTTCAGTTTGTGGTCACGCCATTTAATGTGATCGGCGATGGCGCTGGCGCATCTCAATCAATAACGGTGGACGCTCCTGAGGCTGTTGTTGGCTTGGTTGCGTCAAATATCACAGATGAGACGGCCGATTTCACTTGGCTATCAGTTCCAAATATAGCCGGCTATTTTCTCTATCAGGTTTTTGCAAGCGGCAACAATATAACAGATTTTAGGTTTTTGAGGTTTGATGGTCAGTCAACATCAACAAATATATCTGTTGATGATGATCAATATGCGGTTGCCGCCTATGATCTATGGGGTGAGACTCTTACTGACTTGAATTTCAGTGACGTGATTTCTGTCGAGGCTCAAGATATTGAAATTCCGCCTCAAAATTCACCTTTAGATTTGCAATTAAGTGTTTCACTGGCATCAAATAGCACTAGGCTTCTTGCTTCTTGGTCTACGGTTGAGGGTGCGACAAGCTATAGGCTTGAGGTTGTTGTTTCTGGCTCTGTTGTCAGGACTTCAAATATTCCAGACTCTGGATCGGCGTCTTTGTCTTTGCTTTACAGCCCAAGCAATGCGGTTTCTGATGGGGTTTTTGGTAGTCGAGACTTTGCCTTTAGAGTAACACCACTTAATGAATTTGGTGATGGAGCTGGCGACATACAGTCAATAACAATCCCTCAAATATCAGCTCCAAATATAATTAATGTAGATGAAGGCAGTAACGGCGAGGACGGTCAAATTGATTTTAGCTTAGTTTCTGGAGCTGAGAGCTATGTTTTGGTGCGTGTATCTGGATCAAATCCAGACATAGTATTAGGAACAGAATCAACCTTTGCTGCAAGCCCAGCCATCATAAATACAGCAAATAACGGTGTTGAGTTTAGGCGAATAGCTGGAATTGATGTTTGGGGCTCTGACATAAATGATCTTAATTTCTCAACTGTTATAAGAACAGAGGGAGAGCAAGAAGATGATGATGCTGGGGGTTTCGATGAATAAAACAGGAGAATTGAAATTGAACGATAAAAATAAACTACCGGACTATGCCTGGAGATTTGTTGAGCACTGGGAGGGCGGATCAAAGATCACGAATAATCCGCTTGATCGAGGTGGCGTGACAAAGTACGGAGTAAGTCAAAAGGCTTATCCATTCTTAAATATAGCGGCCTTGACGCAACAGCAGGCCGCTGACATTTATTATCGAGATTACTGGCTCAAATCAAGCTGTGAGAATCTAAAGCCCTTCATGAGACTTATGGTTTTTAATGCCGCCGTAAATATGGGCGCTGTTGCGTCTAAAAAGCTGCTTCAAAAGACAATTGGACTAAAGGGCGACGATATTGATGGCATTGTTGGGGGTCAGACCTTGGCGGCAATATCGGCATATAAGTCAAGCCCCAGCACGTTCGTGACATGGTATGCGACAAATCAAGTGCTTAGGTATTTGAATATAATTGATCGCCGAAGGTCTCAAGAAGTTTTCAAAAAGGGTTGGATCAGGCGAACATTTGACGCGGTGTTTAAAACGGGTCAAAATGTAACTCCTAATTAATATTAAATTAGTAGAAAATCATTTAACAGAGGCATTAAATCATGAATAAATTTAAAATTTTAATTGTATCAATAAGTATTGCGCTACTGTCTGCCTGTCAGACTGTCGAGCTGACACCAAAGGTGCTCATTGATAAATTGGCATTAATTGGCGCGATCACCGGCTTAAAAGACAATTACGTTGAGGCAAAAGAAAAGATCACTGCTGAATCTTCTGTATTTACTGAGGATGAAAAAGCAATATTGCGTTCTGATGTCGCGGCAATTGAAACCTTTTACTGGAACATTAAGCGCATTACAGATGCGGAAAGCGCGGAAACAGTAGCAATCGGCCTGACATCATTCACTAATGAGATTGATACAATCAGACTGACGGTGACTAATGCGGCCACTATCGTTGCAAGTAATTCGGATAAATTCACGCCAGAGGCTCAGAGCGCATTTGCGGTGCTCATTGGTCAATACAATTTAGTTTCTGGCGAGCTTGACCGACAACTAGCAATGGGCAGCAATCAGGACATAGCAGACGCCTCACTTGACTTGTTGCGCGTTGCTGCGCCCATAATTTTGCAAGTAATAGCGGCGGCAGCTTAAGAAATGAAAAACGCGCTCAAAAACATAGATAGCCTAATTGATTCAAACGGCGAGACTTTTGATAAGTCAATAAATCACAAGATAATTAGATTTAGGACTGATGATGTCGTGATCAAATTTATTGGAGATGACATTGAGCTTGATTTTAAGGGTACTGAAAAATATATCAAAGAATGGTTTTTCAACTTTTGGACATCTCGCAGAGAATGGCTTTCAATGGGATGTGTTGAGCGCGGATTTTCATACAATGCCGAGGAGATGGCTGGTGGCGAGCATCAGCCTGATTCTCTTGTGAATATGTGTCTTGCAGTAACTGGGTCTATAACAATGAGAGGACACAGCAGGGGCGGAGTTCTTGCGCCCCTTATCGCAACAATTCTCGTGTGGCATGGGGTTGACCCAAAAAGAATGTCGATTTATTTATTCGCCGCTCCAAGGCTTGGCAATAAAAAATTCAAAAAAGAGTATAACAAAATACTTGGTGATAGGACTTTTGTCCTTAATGGCACTCATGATTGGGTAACATACGTTCCTACATGGTCTCAAAGAATTGGAATTGTGGAAAAATTCAAGGGCGGCCGGCTACACTCTTTATTAAATTACAGGCGATCAATAATAAAAAACATCGAAAGGGTGTTAATATTCCGTAATAAATAGTCGTGTGTTAAGGTGTCTTAAAATAAACACTTTAAAAATTCTTAATATTGGGTAGGGTATGGACTGGAAAACAATTGCTGCAATAGGCGGCATCAACTTAGTAAGTATTTTTCTCATAGTTTGGAGAGTGGCTTTCTGGAGAAAAGAAACCATCGCAAATACAAGTGACATTGAAATACTTCAAAGTGATGTCCGGTCAATAAAGACAAGTCAGCACGAATTTGAAAAAGAAACCATGCGAATCGATCACGATATAAGATCATTAAGGCAAGATATGAATCATCATCTTGAAACCTTGTCAAAAGGGCAAGAATCAATCATTAACATGATGAATGAAAAGGCCGCTGATGATCGAATTTATCGAAAAAACTCAATGAACACTCACATGGAAATAAATAGAAGCATGATTTCACTTACAAACCTTACGACAGAGGCATTAAAAAACGCAACCGCAAAGATTGAGCAATGAAATCAATTTCATTGTTGATTTTTCTTGCCTTATCATTCGACGCTATGGCAAGCGAATGCCTGTCTGATTATAGTCGCTCGGAATATCCTCACTGGTCTAAATCAAAAAACTTCAAGGATATACGGCAAGAAGTTATTGCAAGGGCTGTTGTTTCTGGCCTTGTTGTTGAATCTGGCGTTGTTGTTTCCGGCAACTGGTTTGACCACTTTACAGGGCAAATATACAGCCTAGACAAAGTTAAGCCGGATGTTGATCATCTTGTTTCTCTGGCTTGGGCTCATGATCGTGGTGGCTCTTGCATGAGTAAGTGTGAAAGAAAGTTGCTTGCAAACGATCCGCTTAATTTGTGGCCGGTTCACCCTAGCTCAAACAGGCAGAAAGGCGCAAATGTTACAGGCTGGATGCCCTCAAATATTGGAATTTGCAAAAAATATCTTTCTCGATTGAAATTGGTTGTTGAGAAATATGACCTGACTTTAAAAAAAGACGACATCATTCAATACAATAGAATGGTCAAGCAATGCCTTAAGTGGCAAAAAGGAATATTTATAAATAAGGATGAATCATTTATTAAAAGCATTCTAAAAAAATAAACTACCTCATCCCCTCTCAGGTGGGGAATTGAACCGCCTAGTCTCTTAGCTTCTGAGAAAGCCGTTGCACCAGCCAATAACGGAATCGAACCGTAAGCCGTGACCACGCAGGGGATGAGGTAATAATTGGCGCGCCATGAAGGACTTGAACCCACAACCGACGGGGTAGAAACCCGTTACTCTATCCAATTGAGCTAATGACGCTTAAATTATAATTAAAAAAATGGTAGGCCGTGCGAGACTCGAACTCGCAACCTCTCGCTTATGAGGCGAACGCTGTTACCCGTTCAGCTAACGGCCTTTTTTTTAGATTAAACTCGTTAAAATAAGAAACCAAATAATAAGCAATCTAATAATAGGAATCAACCTTTTTTTGAGTCTGGATGATTTGGCGTTTCAATTATTTTGACCATTGATACGCATTCCGTCATGTAGCAACCTGAATCGCCATTAATAAACCGGTACATGTGATTTGAGTCTCTGTAACTCACCACGACCCGTCCTTTATACGCAATAAAGCACATGCCTCGATAATTAATGACATCATCATGACCAATGTCCAGCCACTCACCAGACTCAAGATTGATTTCTTTATTGCTGCTTGGAGGGTAGCCCCTAATGATCAATATCAAAAAGATAGAGATCGGCTTGTGAAAAATTATAAACAAAAATATCGCCATAATTATATGATTCTCACTCATCCTCAACCTCACCTTTTGGTTGCTTAAGAAACATCCAATCTTCAGTTATCAAAGTTTCAATTACCTCGCCTTCATATATCGGCTCAATCACTTGAGATATTTCCTCAACCTCAGGGCTCTGGAAAACAAGAACAACGGCATCTTTTGAAAAATCAATTGAATGAATTTCGCCCTGCTTTATTTCATAGCAGTTGCCAGTATTGAATTTTGCAATCCTGTTAAAGTAACGACCAACTGACTCATTTGTTTTTTTGTATTTGCCGAATTTGTCGGTTTTCTCAATTGTTGAAAGCATAAACTCATCAGTTTTAAAATCTGCCTCAGACCTTTCGCCAAACTCACCCTCATACAAAGTCCAAGTTTTCTTGAATACGCCACCACTTAGAACCACGCAAAAAAGATGGTAAGTGTGAGAGTGGGGCGTAATCTGCCTTGTTTGGTGTCGGCTTGATTCAAATAGCCTTATTGAGCCTTGATCAATGAGTGTTGACGTTAAACCCTCAAGAATATAATTCTTTATTGATCCGCCTTTCATTGATTCGATAAACTTATTTAATTGTTTTAAGTCCATGCTATCCATAATTTAACCTTAATAAATTAAGAGGCGCTCATTATTGAAAGCGCCTCAGTTTTTGTTTTTACTCAGAATCTAATGAGTCGTTAATTTCCTTTAACTCTTTGTCAATTTGCTCTTTTGACATTGAGCTTACCGCGCCATCTTCGATGCTTTGTTTTGCCTCTAATAGCTTTTGTTTTCTAGCGCGCTTTAATTGAGCGTCGTTTGCTTTATTGGCATCATTCAGCTTTTCATCAATTATTTTTTTCAAGATAGACAGTCTAAGGTCATTCTTTGGTGATGCCGTTGATTTTGTGACAAAGCTCTCAACATCATCGTCTTTAATTTCACGAGCAACATCTTTCGCAATGTCGTCAAGGTTTGCTTTTCGCGTGCCTCGTGGTGCTGTAAGAGGCAAGCTCCACAAGTCCTCTGTTGTGAGGTAGCCCACTGGAGACTTGAACCTTAGTTTTGTTTTTGTTGCTTTTAAGAAAATATCCATAATTCACCTAGTTAAATTTTATTGTCATTGGTTTTCCATCAACTTTCACGTCAATAGTCTTTTTTATGGTTTCAGAAAATCCGAAACCGCTTAATTGATTTTCACTGAAACCGCACTTTGTTTTTTGAGCAAGTATCTCAAACACTTTTTTGTGCTGTATTAACTCATCACGCAAAAATTCGTTATAAATACCCCTTACCGGCTCAGGATTTTCACAACCATCAACAACAAACATAAAATGCTTATTTCCTGATGAGTTAAATCCCCAGTGATTGGGAGACAGCATCATTGTTTTTACTTTGTGATAGCTTGATGAAGCAATTCCCCACTCGATGACCGGCGCTGAGCTATTTGTGAGCCCATCACTCAAGATGTCGATCTCAATAGAGCCTGAGCTTGAAACGGTGATGCTTGCAACGTCGATGCTTTGGCCTCCTAAGGGAGAATTGTCGCTATAAATTCGAGTTAATTGACCGTCAAACTCGATCTCAATGCAAAAACCGGCATCAATACTCTCTCTTTTCGTGTAGTTATTCACAATTACTTTGTAAACGCCTTCAGACATGTCATTGATTGCTATATTCTCAACAGGGTCGCGAGACTTTCTGCCGCCGGCATTCATGTCAACATCAAGCTTGCCCGACATATTTGAATAACTGATGTGATTTCCTGACGGTTCAAGCATGTGAATATCAAGGTCATCATAATTGCTCCAAGACAGAGAAACCCTGAGCTGGCAATCAATATCACCACCGGCATTCTTTACTTTTTGCTTTATGGAATCGGCCGCGCCGCCATTGTAGCTCCATGAAAAATCATTATCCCACTTAAAAAGCTTATTTGAGCCCTCAATTTTTGGTGACGTAAGTGATACTAAATTTTTGACCATCTCAGAATCAAAGAAAATATCAATTGATGATGCGCTTGGCACTACATTTGAAATAAACTCATCAATTGAAACAATGCCAGCATTGTGAGTTGGCTTGGCCTTTGATTTAGCCTCAGACATAAGGGAATCAGACAGAGCATCTCTCATTAGCGGCCTAACGCTATTATCAACAAAAATAATATCATTCACTGACACATCATCTATTGACGCGTGACGGCGGTCAATTTGACCCCTGAGGCCAAGTTCATCAACTGTATTTAGAGCAGACTTGATCATTGATTCGGTGATTAGCGATTTGGGGCGCTTGTAGTTCTCTGGAGCAACCTTTGACTCATACTTTGCAACGGCGGTCTCAAGATCAACACCGTCAGTTAGATCAACGGCAAGAGTGCCGATTACGGATGATTTGAATCTCGCAGCCCCGCAATCCAAGTGCTGCCAGATGAAAACATCAATATCGCTCTGCTTATCCATGTCACTAATAAAAGATTTAGTGCCAATCATCATTTTAACAGCAGATAAAAATTCATTGCCCCTGTATATTGATCCGCTCTCAATTAGTCCTGAAATAACCATAAGAGAATCAACATTAACCGCCTTTAATGTGTTAATGAAAGATTGAAAAAGCTGTTTTGAGTCCGCTATTTTTGAAACATAACCATCAGAAAATGCAGACCGTGGAATCTCACAATGAAAGTGATTAAAAACCTCAGTGTCAAGCCCGTCATATCCGCCGCCTGAGATTGTTTCCTCTTGAGATATTTTGTATTGATTGTAGTAAAACTTTGACCTAATTTTTCTACCAAGCACCAGAGATTTCATCTCATCAGCCACAACAGAATAAGGCCATCCAACGTCAACATCCCAAATGCTTGTGACCTTTCCATCAATTATTGCAACGACATTGCCGACGCGCTTAATGAATTGAGAGCAGCAATTGCAGTCATGCTCGGTGCGCTCTCTAAATATTTCATTTGAACCATCAGGGAATGACTCAAGATATGTGCGCCATACGTCATCTTTTCCGACATCCGCGACAAAAAGCGTCGATGATTTCATTGATTCAAATTTCTCATAAACTGCTTTTGAAAAATCAGTAAAAGGGACTTTTGTTTTCATTTTTTATAATCTCATTTAGTTATTTGATAAATTAATTATAAGCATACTTATAAAATAATCAATACTTATTTATAAGTTAGTTTATATTTTTCCACTCTTTGTTATTAATTAAATTTACAACCCGACGACACATATCAACATCAAACATGCCAATGTGACAGTCCTTGCCGTCAATTCCAAGTTGTCCGGCGAGCCATTTATAGCCACTACCGCGCGCATAATGCTTTTTATATTCTGGATTTTCAGCCCTGCGACGAATAAACTTTGCCTTCCAGAGCGGATCAAACGCGGCGTGCGCCATCTTTTTCCACTCCCTGAGTTGTTTGTTTGCCAACCTTCCAAGCGGTTTATCTGTTCCCTTGTGAACGCCAACATAAGCGTCGCAAGGCCGGCACAAATAAATCATTCCGTAACTTCGGCCGTAAACCTCGCGACTATCGACATATTTTGACGGCTCATTGCAATAAGGGCAGATTAGAATCTCTAACATTTAATTAAGGCCAAATTTCATTTTATAAATCCTAAAGAGACATAAATTCATAACCATCCACCTCGAAATATTCATTTCTAATTTGATGGTCGCAATTATTCTCTAAATGTTTTTTTAGGTTTGCTGTTATTAAGAAAGGCGCTTTGTCTTGTATTAAATCAACCATCATGAAATTATCAACAGCCTCTTTAATTAAATCTACTTCTGACTGACCGCCATGATCGTCTAAATCTATGCCTCCGATAAATCCCACGATGACAACCTGATATTCTCTATCTGCGACAGTGCAACCATCTTGTAATATTATTTCCACTTGAACAATATCGCTCATATTAACCACCACCAAAATCAGCAACATCGTCTACCTGATTATCGTGGATGGCAATTAGATTCTCGTCGTCAAGCTCACAATATTGCTCAGGTCTGGTATCGTTAGCCATGAAATACGTTCCGTGCTCAACCTCTGTTTCCACATAGTCAATGACGAAATCACAACCATCATGAAACAAAATATTCACCCCAACTCCAAGCTCATGCGCCAAATCTTCTGCGCTTTCAAATTTTTTCCAATTCACTTTGACACCTCAATATATTCTTTTTTCGGATCAGGCAGCAACATCCATTTATTAACGTTTAAAATTATAGAGCCTTGACTATAAAAATTGCCTTCATCAAAAACCATTTCCATGCGCGTTGTTTCGCCAATCACGCCAATAACTAAAACACCTTTGTTTGATTGGATTTGTTTTGGTAGCTCGTCTTTTGTGTTTTTCCAGCTCATACCTCAACCACCTCAAGCCCCATCTCTTTGCCGTGTAAAGCAAAGTCAGGGTGAACGCCAACACAAGTGAAAATTGCCAATTTGCAATGACTTGGAATGCTTGACGCGTTGGCTGAATCTACATCAATCCAATCCTGAGATATTCCGGTATAGATTGTCGTGACATTCCAAATAAACCCATCAGGAAGCCAAGACCAATCCTTGAGAATTTGAGGCTTATTCAACCGAGGCCGACAATGAGCGAACTCCCTTAACTGATCAGAGTCAGGACTATAATAATCACCCACATCCTCATATTGAGGCGATCTCACGCTTTTTAATGTCGATGACATCGCCATGCTTGGGCTAGAATTGAACTTCCAGAACTCGCAATCAAATTCTTTGTCAATAAATGCCTTGATATTTAATTTTTTATCGCTCATTTTAATCTCACTTAATTTGGTTAATGCGTTTTCGATCTAGCCGCGCCCGACACAAGGAGTCACAAAGTTCCAACCGCGTGATGATCTCACCTTTAAAAAAGGGCTCTTGTTTATGCTCTGTTATCAGCTCGGAGCTCTGGGCTTTTTAACCCGATTAGTTCGCGCAAACGTGCCACAATCCAGCACGACAAACGCATGATTTAATTTTTTTGAAACCTGCATAATCCAAAGCCTCAAGAATTTTGGTTAAGTTTTCGCCTTGTAATTTCATTTTAATTCTCACTTTTTGTTTGATGTAAATAATTATAAGCGGCCTTATAATATAAGTCAACTAATATTATGCGTTTTTCCCTTCACCGTTTTCATCGTGCCATTTTTTGTGATGCTCAGGACATAGCCATCTAACATCTAATGGATTGCTGTAGTCGTCGTGATGGGCGTGAACACGCTGAATTGATCCACAAGTCTCGCAAGGCTTCCTTATTAACTCGCCCGTTTTTATTCGGTACGCAACAACACCGTGCGCGTAAAGTTTCTTTTTGTTTTTATCTCGCCATTTGATTTTAGATTCCTTTCCTTTTTTTGAGGCGGTGTACTTGCTGCTTGCTTGGAGGTGCTTCTTTTTTCCAGAGCCTTTTTGATAGTTTAGTCGCCTTTGCTTAGCCCTACATGGAACGCAAAAGTCTTTCATGTCCTCAGGCGTGTCAACCTTGCACTTAAATGAAACATTTTCTGAACTTTCACCACATTTAATACAAATCATAATTATTATCCCAATCGTTTAAATTGGGATAATAATACAATCATACATCGTTAATGTAAAGGTACATCAGAAGGGAATATCATCGTCAAAGTCATTGGAAGGCTGAGGCTGTCGCTGCTGCCCTCCGCCTTGATAGCCGCCTTGACCTCCCTGCTGCTGGTAGCCGCCGCGCTGCCCTTGGTTTTGCCCTTGGTTTTGAGATTGATAGCCGCCCTGATTCTGACCTTGCTGCTGATTTTGTCCGCCACGGTTTTGGCCTGATTGATTATTCTGGCCTTGATTGCGGTTTTGGTTGTTGTTGCCCTGATGCCCTTGTCCGCCGGTCTGCGAGTCGAGCATTTGCATTGTATTTGCAACAATCTCGGTTGTGTATCTGTCATTGCCGCCGTCATCTTGCCACTTTCGTGTTTGCAACTTACCCTCAACATAAACCTTTGAGCCTTTTCGCAAATACTCTCCAGCTATTTCGCCCAATCGATTAAACATGACAATTCGATGCCATTCAGTTTTTTCGTTTTCTTGGCCGGTGTTTTTATCCTTCCATTTCTCAGAAGTTGCAACACTAATGTTTGCAATTGCTGACCCGTTTGCGGCATATCTTACCTCAGGATCATTCCCCAAGTTGCCAACAATTATTACTTTATTTACTCCAGACATTTCATTACTCCGATTTTAAGTTAATAGTCTTGATCTAATTTTCTCGAATCAATTGAATCAGGATCAAATGAATCGACGCCCATTATCTTTGTTTTTGCCGCGTAAAGCTTAAATAAATAAGCATCAATGCCGTGTAGTCAGGTTGGGTTTGTTATGTCCATTTCATGGTTTATCCCAACATAAAAGTGACTCTTGTCGTGACTCTCCATTAAGAGCAAGTGACACTTTGTCGATCCAAATGAATCATCATCTTTAATTTTAAATGAATATGAGCCATAGTCGTTCCCCATCATTTCAACTAAGTAATACTCGCCATGATCACTCATGTCGTCGTTTTCTTCTCTGTAATGAGTTAATATTTTTTCAGCTAGATCATCCATGTCAACTGATTTTGGTGCGGTTGAGAGAACCCCGTCAATCATCTTTGTAAGTATCTCAGCAGACGCATCACCAGCAAAATCAGCCATTTTCTTATTCAAGATAAGTGAAATGACCTCACTATAACTTTGAATGTCGATTGATTGCATTGAGACGCCCATTTTTTCATTTATGGCTTTTTCAATGGTTTTTTTAATATCCCCATATCTGAACGCCGAATCAATGCAATCAGTAAAGCACTTATCAATTGCGTTATCAATTTTATCTTGTATTGCACTTGACGCCAGATACTCGCCAAGCCTTTCATTAAAAACATTTTGTAAATCTTTCATTTCAATTACCAATTTTTTAGTTATTAACCGCAAGCCCCACCGAGAGGGCTGAAAAAGTACCAGTGATACACGCAATATGTCACTGACAAAGTTACTCCGTGATTTTGAATATTTGGAGATCGCTTATTATTAACAAGACTCCAAGCTGCCTCAAAAATTACGCCAATTAATGAATAGATCATTGCCACGCAATTTAAAAAAATAATTAAAGACATAATTTACACCCTTGAAAGGTTCACATTTAAAACCTTGTCATTTGACTCAAGATCATTAAATAATTTTCGCGCCATTTCTTTTGCTTGAGAGTCTGTGCAATTCATTGAGATTGAAATAACAAAATTGCAATCAGGGTCGTCAATGTGGATTGGCTCACTTACCGGCTCTTGATATTGACCCTGAGTCTCATTATGGCGATCATGAGTGTGGTTGCTTGTAGGATCATTTACGGGCTCATTTTGAATGCTCTCACCGAGAACATCGGCAGTGCTTACCTTGTTTTGAGATGCCTTTTCCGCCTTAAGCTTTTGAAGTTCATCGGCTGTGATTCTTGAGTCAATTGTTTGCTGTAGCAATTGACCATCCATCACAAGAAGATTTTTAACATCCTGAAATAAGCTTTTATTTTCTGGTGAAACACGATCAATTATTTTCATGTTCAGCTCATAATGATCGCGAGTTTTGTCTATTATTGTCTTGAGTCCGGTCATTACATCATCA
Organism: Alphaproteobacteria bacterium; assembly: GCA_023301585.1. GTDB lineage: Bacteria > Pseudomonadota > Alphaproteobacteria > Micavibrionales > Micavibrionaceae. Next base: position 39,217 of record JAMASZ010000111.1, read on the forward strand.
ATACGGTCTTGCATAGATTTGACTGTTTTGAGACCTTTGATTGATCTTTCAAATTCAGACGTGGCATCAAATACAAAAGGCAAAATCAAAAAGAAAGGCCGTGATTTTTCAGCAACCTCATCATAATAATTGTCAATCTCATCAGTAGCCTTTGAAACAATATCAATTTTAATTTGAGCTTTTCTGCTTTTTATTTGCTTATCAAGAGACAGCCTTGCAGTCCGAGCCTCAGCCGTCATTTCATCGATGCTGTCAAATAGCTTTTGAATTTCTGACGCCTGATTAAGCACATCAGATTTTGTCTCGATTAAACCTGACTCAAACAGCTTTAAATTCTTAACCGAATCTTGAGCCTCAATGAAATCATCATCAGTCTCCAGCTTTTTGTTTATTTTCTGGATCGATTCAATGAGCTCTTTTTTATACTCATCAAAATTTGACTCCATTACTTTTCCGCTAATCTGTATTACCAGCTCTTTCACGTCACTCATAAATCACCTTTTTAAATATTAAATGTTAGTTTTGTTTTTGGCTTTTTTTGCTCTATAACTTCTGGCTTTTCGCGCGCCTGAATCGCCTTTAAGCCGCTCTCTATTTTATCAAGAAACCCCTTGTGAACGGTTTCAAAACCCTTAATCCACTTATCATCACGCTTAACAGTTATTATCAAGTCAGGTAAATCAGGGTGATAGCTCATAAAATCCCACTCATCAAATCCAGTTACAAACATCGACCCTTGCACTTGAGGGATGTACACGTTTGGTATTTTTCCTGATAGTAAATACTCTATTTGAGTGTGAGCCGATGGACATTTGATCTCCAGACCTTTCGCATCCTCAATTAAAAAACCGTCAGGGCTGCAAGACGTTCGCTTGCTTTCATCCATATAAATCAAACCACACTCAGACACCTCGTTTCCGGTTGCCAATTCGTATGCTGATCTGGCCTCAGGCTCTAATTCAATGCCTCGCCTCATTGATTTCGTTGAGACCGATGATGAGAATGATTTTCCGGCAATAATCTCAGCAATTATTTTGTTTGACAAATCAGCAACCTTTGCTCCAGTTGCTGGCCGGCCTTTAGGTGTGAATATATCACCGAAATTTGACGCCGAAAGAACGCCAGATCTGGCCTGAAACCATTCGGGCTCACCTTGTACAATATCCCATTCAACAATCATTTTTTAGCCCTTCTTTGTTTGAGAGATGCTCTCAATTGATTCAAACAAACCTCATATTTGTCGGCCGGAATTTCTGACAAAGAATTTCTACCTGACCATTTCATGAACTTGCTTTTAAAATTTGGAAACTCTCCCTCAGCATCATTCAACTCAGAATCAAGCACAGCGAACTGTTGGTCTGATATGCAATTTGTCGGCAATCTGCCGTCAATATCATCATCCGCCGTGGTCAGTCCTAGCGCACCGATGAGCGTGTAACGCTGCAAATATTGAACGGTTGAACCTATCGCCTGAACAGCGTTTTTTGATCCTGAAGTGTCTGCGCCAGCGGTCATTGTGTTCGTTTCGCTGTGGCCTGATACGTGAGAGACGATACATGTGATCGTGACCTTATCGCTGTGAGATTGCTCAAATCTATAAGACAAGCCACAATCAAAAAGGTGCTCTTTTATTTGCTCAACGATGTCAGAGAGGGGTGCGTACATGTACCCGTAACCTTCTTTATTTTTGGTTATTCTTGGGGATAGGTTTTGGAACTTGCTCATTGCTATCAGAAAGTCAGACTTTGCAATTTTCGCCTCATGCCTTTCTTGCAAATTCATGAGTTTCTCAAGTTGATCAATATCCGCTCCAGAGCGAACCGCCATCTCAAGCAGCTTGAACGGACTCATCTCTAGGCCGCAATTTGAGTTGTCTGGAGTTAAATCGAGTCTTTCTTCTTTTTTAATTACAGTGTTATTCATTTTTATTTTACCGTTTTAATCATAATTGTGGTTAGAGCAACAAATAGCAGCAAATAAACAATATACCTAAATAGCTGAAATCCCGTCATCTCAAGCCTATCCCGTTCGCGCATCAATCTGCGCTCACGGGTTTTTGCTTTTTTAAATCTAAGCCTTTCTTTTTTTGAAATTTTATTCATCTTACTCCTCAATTGTGGATTTAAAGATTTGCTCTAACCCTTCAATCAATTGATCATATCTGACAACTTTCTGAGGGTCGGTTGTTTCGCTGGTGTCAGTAAGATGACATAAAAAAGCAGCTCTTATTTTTGCCATTGATCCGTTGTGCTTATCATTAACCCTTTCAGAGTCAGATAAAACCTCAATAAATTCATCGTTAGCGAAGGAGCGAACACACTCAACAACATAGTTGTGGTGAGATTCTTCGGCGGCCTGCTGCTCCATTTCTTTGCGATCTTGCTCATCCTTAATCTCAGTATCAGACGCGTCACGCGGCTCATTATGAAATTTCTCATCTGTTATTCTGCAAGGCATGTCAGTCATTTTATTTATTCCGCTTGTTTTATTTATTTGATGTAAAGAATTATAAGCACTCTTATATTATAAGTCAACTAATATTTATTAATCAATCTAATAAAATAAGTTTGCTTATACTTTTATTTTGATGTTTAATGCTGAACTATCAATTAAACAAATTTGAGATAAAACAAATGAAGATGACAACAAAGAGTGTCCTTGAATCAGCAAACATTACTCAAGAGGAGTTGGCGGCAATACTTAGTATTAGCCAGTCAGCAGTGAGCCAGCGAATCAAGAGAGACTCTGAAATAAGTATTGATGACGCATTAAAGATCAGTCGCAAAACCGATCTCTCTATTTCCGACATAAGGCCGGATTTTAAATCTTAAAACGAGACAATCTCTGTTTTTTTTTATTAAACTAAATTATAAGAAATCTTATATAAAATAAGCTAAACATATGAAACCAGATTATATAAGCCCTGATGGGCGTATTAAGTTGTACAAAGTGGATTGCATGGAGTACATGAAGACGTGCAAAGAGAATGAATTTGATCTTGCTGTTGTTGATCCGCCTTACGGCATTGGTTTTGATGGAGATTCAACACTTGGCAATAACAAAAGCGAAAAATGGAAATCGGCAAAAAAAGACGATAAAAAATATATCGTTAAAAAATGGGATTCAGAAAGACCAGATTCATTTTTTTTTGAATCACTGCGATCGGTTTCAAATTTCCAAATAATTTGGGGTGGTAATTATTTTTCTGATTTTTTACCTCCAACTGGAGGGTGGATTTATTGGGACAAGGATTTGGCAAAAGGCATGTCATTAAGTGATGGTGAACTAGCGTGGACAAATTCAAAAAAAAGTATAAAACAAATAAAATTGGTTTGGTCTGGTTTCAGGAAGTGCGAAAAAACCGATCGATTTCACCCAACTCAAAAACCAGTTAAATTATACGATTGGATTTATAAAAACTATTCCGAAAAGCGACAGAGAATTTTAGATACTCATCTTGGTTCAGGCTCTAACGCAATAGCGGCTCATTATGCTGGAATGGAGTTTGTAGGCTGTGAGCTAGACAAAGATTATTTTGATGCGGCTGTTGAAAGATTTAAAAAAGCAACAGCTCAAACAGATATGTTTTCATAATGAAAATAAATAATCAAAACCATAGGCGAGGAATTGATCATGCTCGCGCTAAAATCTCATATTCAGACGTTGAGCTGGCAAGGGTTTTATATGATCAGAAGGCAAAACCTGTTGATATTGCCGAATATATCGGCGTTTCAATCAACACTTTGTGGGATTGGTTGAGATACAAAACAAGAATAAATAGCTAAAAATTAAATTAAAAAGGTAAATTGTAATGGCGAAAGAAAAATTTGGTGCGGTTGATTGTGGCTTGTGGCGGCATCGAGAGTTTAAGAAGCTCGATGACGGCTCAAAACTGCTTTTTTTATACTTAAAGACTTGTGACCACCAGAACATGATTGGATGTTTTCATTTGCCTTTGGGTTACATGACAGTGGACTTGAAGTGGCCTGAATCTAAGCTAAAACAAACCCTTTCCAAACTGTTTAACAAGGGTTTTGTAAGCTACTGCTTTGATACTGAGTTTGTTCTCTTGCCTAAGCATTTAAGGAAACATCCACTGCAAAACACCAATCAAGGCAAGGGGGCGGAGTCGCTTTTCAATCAAGTTCCTAGTGATTTCATTTATATCAATGACTTATGTGAAATTTTGACATCACAGAAAACAATTCAAGAAGGGTTTGCAAACCGTTTAAAAACCCTTTGCAACTCTGTATCTGTATCTGTATCTGTATCTGTA
>JAMASZ010000112.1 GCA_023301585.1 Alphaproteobacteria bacterium
GTAGATGAAATTTCTGATGAACGCTCCGCCATATTAATAAGAAGCGAACGTAAATCTTTCAGGTCTAATAATAACATGCCTTCTTCGTCAGCAATACGGAACGCAATCGTCAAAACACCCTCTTGCGTGTCATTTAGTTCAAGCATACGCGCGAGTAACAATGGTCCAATTTCAGAAATCGTTGTTCTAACAGGGTGACCTTGCTTACCAAACATATCCCAGAATGTCACAGGATATGTGCGTGGCTTATAATCTTCCAAGCCAATAATATTGGCACGCTTCACAAGGAAGTCTTCCATCTGTGATGGCTCACATAGTCCAGATAAATCCCCCTTCACATCAGCCATAAATACTGGCACGCCAGCGTTTGAAAAACCTTCTGCCAAATCTTGCAACGTCACTGTTTTACCAGTACCTGTTGCGCCAGCGATTAAACCGTGACGGTTACCCCATTTTAATTTAAAGAATAATTTATTCTCTGGGTTATCGGTTTCCGAACCAACATAAATTGCCTCTGGTGTATCTGACATTACTTTTTCCTTTTACTCTTTTAACTCTAATTAATTATAAAAACCGAACTCACGGTCGTGCTTTAACGATGGAATAGCCGTGCGTGAACGTATGCTATCAAGCATATCTAATTTACGCATAATAATTCCAGGTTGGTCACTTTTGTTTTCTTCCAACACTTCACCACTCGGCGCAATCATCATTGTATGCCCATAGGTTTTGCGTCCGCCAGCATGTGTGCCTACTTGCGCAGGAGCAATAACAAAGCTACCTGTTTCAATAGCGCGCGCACGAAGTAATGTTTCCCAATGCGCCTTGCCTGTCGGCACAGTAAACGCCGCAGGAACCGCTAAAATATTAGCCTCACGTTGCGCCATTGCGCGGTATAAATAAGAAAAGCGTAAATCATAACAAACACTCAACCCCAATTTACCAAAATCTGTATTGGCAACAACTGCCTTATCACCGGGCTCAACTTCGTTACTTTCTCTATGGCTTTCACCAGTTGATAAATCAACATCAAACAAATGAATTTTATCATATGTTGCAACCAACAACCCTGTTGGACTAAACAGAAAACTACGATTAGCCATCTTAGTCTCAGACACTTTAATCTTCATTGAGCCAATCAAAAGCGTCACAGAAAGTTTCTTTGCCAGTGATGAAAAGAATGGAATACCAGGATGCGTATCTGTATCCATTGCAGTTTTCAATGCCATCGAAGGCGTCTCTGCAATAAAGTCTGTGTTCTCAGGGGTCGCAATAAATTCCGCACCTTCTTTTGCAGCCTCAAAAATCAATCTTGCCGCAGCATCTAAATTTGCTTCTATTTCTGGACCGCTTGTCATTTGGATACAAGCGACGGTTACTGAATTAGCCATGTGCTAAAGCCTTATCTAATTTTCCTTGTTTCTCCAGCGCATGTAAATCATCACAACCACCAATCAAAACATCATTAATGAATATCTGTGGAACAGATTTTGGACCACCTGTGCGTTCAACCATTTTGGCGCGCGCCGCTTCATCACCAGTAATATCGTATCCCGTATACTCCACGCCCTTACCGTCTAACAGACCTCTTGCTTTTGTACAAAATGGGCATGTCGTCCAATAGTAAATTTCAACTTTTGCGTTATTACTCATAATTCTATAAATCCTCTATTTAATAAATATAAAAAACACTATAAAACATTGGTATGAAAACAAAAGCCCTGATTATTGGCGGTGGTGTCGCAGGTCTGTCCCTAGCGTGTCTTTTAGGGCAAGCAGGACTAGATTGTGTCGTGATTGAACCCAATGACTTTCCCACCCTAAAACAAGAAGACCATTCAGGGCGCACAGCAGCGCTAATGGGCGGTTCCGTTAATGTTTTGAAAGCTATTGGTGTTTGGGATTACATCGAAAACAACACCACCCCTCTTGAAATCATGCGTATAATCGACGACAGTAACAGCAATATAGAACCTGTTCAGGTCGACTTTCCAGCCTCCGAGATTGGCTTAAAAAATTATGGGCATAACACGCCCAATTTAATGCTCCATGCCCTTTTGGCTGAAAAAGCGACAAAAGATAAGCATATTCAGGTAATTCATAAAGCAAAACTGCAAGAGTTAGAACGCTATGATAGCGGCGTTATAGCCCGTCTAGATAACGGCGAAAGCGTTCAAGCAGACTTATGCATCGGTGCAGATGGTCGTAACTCACGCGTTAGAAATATTGCAGGGATTGAAACAAAAGAAAGCGTCTATGACCAAAAGGCTATCACCTTTCTTATCAACCACACAAAATCACACAACAACACGTCAACCGAACATCACCGCCCTGGTGGACCCTTCACGACAGTGCCTATGCCTGACGTAAAAGACGGAAATCAATCCAGCATCGTTTGGGTTGAAAAAACTGAAGATGCTGACAAGTTTATTGCCCTTGATAAATCATCATTAGAAAGCGCCATTCAAACACGCACACGTGACGCCCTCGGAAAAGTAAGCCTCGCCAGTTCTCCAGAATGCTGGCCCCTAAAAGGACTATGCGCTGAAAAACTAATAGCAAACCGTATTGCCTTAATCGCTGAAGCCGCTCACGTCATGAGCCCCATCGGCGCTCAAGGTTTAAACCTATCTTTACGCGATGTCGCCACCCTCGCCGAAACATTAATCGACGCGGCAAGATTAGGTGAAGATATCGGCAGTGAATTGGTGCTAGCACGCTACGCCAAACGCCGTAGCCCTGACATGCATAGCCGCTACATCGGCGTGGATAAATACAACCGCATCGTCAGTAATAATATTGGTTTTTTGAGAGATATCAGACGCACAGGACTTAAAAGCTTAAAGGCAATTCCCGCTTTAAAACACCTAGCAATGTCACAGGGGCTAAAACCCAATATGGACGAAGGTCGCCTTATCCGCGGCGAAGCGCTTTAATTAAATTCTATAATCAGCAAAATTACTATGCCCAGTTAGCTTATGCTCCCCAGCACATAACTTCTCACGGTTTTCGCCAGTAATAGCTTCAACCGATGCCTGAAACTTAGTATTAATATCACCGAATACCCTTTCTCTATTAGCAGCAAACTCATTGGCTCTTTCCCCAAGGTCATCACTGCGCTCAAAGCTAACCAAATCCTGCATTAAGTATTCGCGCAAAGTTCTGCGCTCTATACCTTCCATAAAGCTTCCAGCTTGGTCTATAGCTTTTAAGGTAATACCATCCATCGCTCGTAACATTTTAATATTAAGCGCCAGAGAGAAATCCACATCTACCGCTTTCGCAGTATCTGATAACGCAGTTAAAACTCTGTAAGTATCTTTGTAATGATGAACAACATCAGATGCCGTTGGGTTATCATTTCTCGCGTTCAAATTATCAATAACATGGTTAGCCATATCATTAAATTGATTTGGCGCTAGCCCCTGATTAAACCTTTTAATATGGGGCGCTCTAAACATGCCATCAAAAACTGTTTTTAAACTTGTTCCTGCCCCCGATCTTTTAATACCAAAATCTGCATTAGGGTTGTGACTATCCCTATTAAAAAGAGCTAGCTTAAAAGTTTCCAAAAGATTGTTTTGTGACATTACCATTCCCTAACACACTATAATTCAAATGAAATATAGCAAAAATACATAATTATGTCAATTAAACTTATTTATAATGGGTAACAACGCGCGCCAACGTCAGGATACTCACCTGCAAGGCCCCCGCCCCTAAAAGCTTCTTGGTGCATTCCTTCACGGTCGCCCCTGTCGTAAGAACATCATCTATCAAAACAATCCTCTTCCCCTTAATAGCCTCAACATGCTTGGGGTTTACTTCGAACGCATGTTTCACGTTTTGATGACGCTCTTTGGTTTTTAAATATCCCTGCACTTGTGTATGACGTGTCCTTATTAAACCGTCACTCAAACATGCAACACGCTCTCGCTTCCCCAATCTCTGGGCTATTAACGCTGATTGATTAAACCGCCTACGCAGAATGCGCCAACGGTGGAGCGGTACAGGCATTAAGAAATCAGCTTCGTCTAACAATTCCCTCCCTGCATTGCCCAACCACGGCATAAAGCTAACAACCAATTGCATTTGGTCTGCATGCTTATAAGAAAGAATGATATCCCGCGACCCATCATCATAGACTAACGCCGAACGCGCCTGATGGTAAATAGGGGGTGTTTTCAGGCAACTCGCGCAGCTAGAATCTTTGTGAATAGGCTCCTCATCCAGAAACTCAAACGGATGCCCACACTTCACGCATTTGGGGTCAGATATAAAATTCAGTTGCGACCATGCTTTTGGGGATAACATGCCTTGCTCATCGACAATCTCCCCTGTAATAATACAGCGTGGCGGTAAAATAAAATCTATGACTTTTAACATCGAACCCATACAATCAATCTAACTTATTAATATATATAGGCAAAACACTAATTATGATTACATATTGCAGATTAATGAGCCTTTATATAGAGTGCATTTGATATGACAGAAACGCCTAAATCTTTATCAGAAGTAAAAGGAGTGCGATCCCTAGGAACGCAAGCGAACCCCTTTGTTTCCAAAGACAATCCCAAACCACCATTAGAGCCTAAAATTGTCAAAAACCCACTACTTGCTGATGTTGCCGCCAAGGTCATAAAACAAGCTTGGTTTACAATGGCGCATTTAGTGCTCCCTAAAGACAGCGTTGTTTTGGACATTAGATGTAAAAATGGTGTTGGTACATACGCAATGGCGGCGATGAATCCTGAAATTCAATTTATCGGGATTGACCCTAAAGCTTCCGATATCAAAATCGCGATTGATAAATATAAACTGCCCAACCTAAAATTCATGAGCGGTAATTTCGAAGAAAACTTCATTCCAAAAAATTCTGTTGATGCGGTTGTTAATTCTTTCACGCTTTATAAGACATACGCAGAAAGCAGCGCGAACGAACAAGCGGTTATAAACAGCTTAGAGAGACAATTAGAGCTACTCAAAAATGATGGGCTAGTTTTCATTCAAAGTCACACAATGAAAAAGAACTATGGTGATTTCACTTTAATGGAATTAGTGAATGAACAAAGGCGTCGTGGCGATCCAAATGACATTCAAAACATATCGGACATAGATTTACTACTCGAATATTCCGAACACGCAGGAATCCCCGAAGCAGACCAACACTCTGGTTTCTATCTCGAGGAACTTCCTGCACGTTTTCCTAAAACACGCCTCTTCCGTATGCCAACCAAATGGGCTTACGAATTTATACTTAAAAAAAATGACCGTAAAAACTGGGAAAAGAACCTTCATAAAGAACACAGCTTCTTTACCCGTGACGATTTCAG
>JAMASZ010000113.1 GCA_023301585.1 Alphaproteobacteria bacterium
ATGATAATGTCGAAAAAGAAGCTAGAATGCGGCCCAGAGATTCGGTTCGCAGGATTCGTACTCTCAAGAAACGAAGAAAAGAACATTACAGAAATCAAGGCTGATCCAGATATGATGGCCGCAATTCAAGCCTTTCCACGTCCGACCACAGCTACCGACATAAAGTCATTTTTGGGACTAGCCCAGCAACTAGCCTGGTTCCTGCCAGATTTAGCTCACGCGTCCACAGAACTGAGGCATTTGACGCAGAAGAATGTAAAATTTGATTGGCTGCAGCGACACGAAGACGCTTTTTTGAAAGTTAAGAAGATTCTGGCGAGCGGAGATGTAGTGCATCCTTTCGACCCCAAGCTGCCGACGGAGCTACACACCGACGCGTCGAGGCTGAACGGTTTAGGCTTCGCACTACTGCAAAGAAAACCAGATGGCAACCCTGTGCTGATCTGTTGCGGCTCGTGCTCTCTGACAGAAACGCAATCTCGTTACGCAACGATAGAGCTAGAGTGTCTAGGAATACTCTACGCGGTGCAGAAATGTGAATACTGGCTCAAAGGATGCGCAACTTTTGAAGTGGTTACGGATCACAAGCCGCTCATCGGCATTTTCAGCAAAGACATTGGCCAAGTAGAAAACCCTAGACTGCAAAGATTCAGAATGAAATTAGCAGGATACGCTCTGGAGCTTAGATGGTGCTCCGGACGTCAGCACGAGCTTGCAGACTGTTTGAGCAGATACCCAGTTTTTTCGCCCGACGCGTCAGACAAAGAAACGTCCAAGGCAAACAGAGCAGTAGTTCGGAACTTGGTCAAGCATGCTCCGTGCATGAGTCTGATGCCCGCGACAGAAGAAGCTCAATATAGAAGAATCGTACAAGACTTGTTGAGATACAGCGACAGCAGCAAGATACACCCCGACTCCCCGGCAGCCGCGTTCTCCAAATATTGGGACAAGTTGTCTGTGTTGGGGGAGGCTCCGCAGCAGCTCCTGCTGCTAGACGGGAAGAGAATAATAGTACCACATGCAGCTAGAAAAGAAGTGTTAAAAGAGATGCACAGAGCGCACTCGGGAGTAGTCAAAACGAAGAAACTGGCTGCCCAATTGTACTTCTGGCCGGGCATGAACAATGAGATTGAGCATATGATTAGGAACTGTTCAGCATGTATGGATCTGCTCCCGTCACAACAAAGGGAGCCGGCGGCAGAAGTGAACGAAGAGCCGCTCGCACCTATGTCTCATGTCAGCGTCGATTTTTGTGACCTAAATGGGAAAGACTGGCTAGTAATGGTATGCAAGTATTCAGGCTGGCCGTTCGCTGCCCAGATGAGAAAGACGACCACAGCAGCAATGATCAAGAAGCTAGAAAGTTGGTTTAATGAAATGGGTTGGCCGCTGACCATCAGGAGCGATAATGGGCCTCAATTCAGATCTAAATTCCAACAATATTGCAGGTCTAAAGGTATCACTCCAACAACTTCGTCCCCGTACCACGCGCAATCGAACGGCCTCGCGGAGAGCGCCGTCAAGAACATCAAACATCTCCTAAAGAAGTGCAAAGGAGACTCCACTACTACAGAGGAGGCCATCTTCGCGTTCAGAAACATGCCGCGCGAAGACGGCTACAGCCCGGCGCAGCTCATGATGGGGAGAAGAATGAGGGGTACGTTACCCACTTTAAAGCAGCATCTGGCTGTAGAAAATGAGACATTTAAAGAAGGAAGGGTGTCAAGAGAAAAACATTCAGAAAAAGTGACGATTCAGTTTAATGAAAACAAAAAAGAGCTGAGACAACTGGCCATAGGTGAAAGAGTGCGAGTCCAAAACGAAAAGACTAATAAGTGGGACAAGCAAGGACAAATTTTATCTATGCGAGACTTTGGAAGATCATATGTGATACAGCTAGACCAAGGATCGGAAAAAGTCAGAAACAGAAGATTTTTGAGGCCAGTAGACGGCGGGGATCAGAAGAAAGAAGACATGAATGAGCAGCTCCAGGACCCAGACAGTGACCCCGAGCGTCTCGTCATCGATGAAGGCGACGGCGAGCCACCTCAGCTGCAGGTGCGGCCCCCCGTCCCAACACCCCCGCCGGCTGAGGAGCCGCCGACGTACGACATCGAAGAATGGCAGCTGGTCACCAAACGCGGACGAGGCAGGCCCAGGAAGCACCCAAAAGCCAGCCCGGCCGAGAAGAAGACCACTAAGAAGCCAAGAGTGGAAAAGAAACAGATCACTTCCAAATCAGCCTCCAAGAAGAAGACCAAGTCCCCCGCCCCCGAACTTAGCGACAAGAACGTGGCCCCGTACACTGCCACAAGATCAAAAGGCAAAGTTCTTCGCATCAAGTTCACCCGAGTCAAAGAAGAAGTCAAACGTGAAGCAGCAAGTAGCGACGACCAAGTGGTGGAGGTTCCGGTCGAGTTCGAGGCAAAGAAGAAGAAGCGGTCCAAGAAGAAGAAGAAGTCCAAGGATTCAGTGCCCGTAGTTGAGATCTGCAAAGAACTTCAACTACCCGCCGGCAGACAACCCGTCATCCCCTTCTGGAAGAAGATCTTCTGCAAGAAAGCTTCCAAGGTGGTCCAGCAGCACGGCGACGACGCACTTGTGGAACATCACCGACAGAGGAGGGACGGCAGCGTCAACGATTTGTACAACCAAAACTCGGTAAAGGTCGGTGAGCAACAATGGGAGGCCTCTTCACGGTCTTCTCCAAGCGTCAGCACCTCGAGGCAAACAAAGGCCACAACATACAGACCTCAACAGGTGGCCTGCACGTCCTCGAGTTCCACATCAGCAGTCTCCGAGGCGGCTTCCTATGGGGAGCTCTCACTGTCGCCGCCGCGGCCGCCGCCCTATGGATATGCTGGCGGCTATACAAGACGCGCAGGGACAAACGTAGACAAGCTGCTGATGCCGCCGCCCAAGTACGTGCCTCCGGTGTTGAGGCTGGCGGAAGAGGTGCCAGCGGCAGCGGAGATGATCACGGTGGAGACCACGGAGGCACCCAAACCAGCTTCTTCGGCATTGGCAGAGAACCTCATCAGGGACATCACCGAGCCCTTGCCATTCCGTACCTTGGAGGAACGCGCTTCTACCAGGGCCCAGAGGCATTTGCAGCGCCGCCGCCGCAGTACTGCCCAGTGGATCACGCAGTTCGACTACCAGAAGGTCAAGCTGCCGAGGAGAGGAGGCACCGGAGACGATTGGGCCGCCCAAGGGGTTGCTGCCACGTTTCCGGACGGGATCTTTCTCCACAACGCACCACCAGGAGCGGCATCGCAGAGGAGGAGTCCACCGCAGGCAACTCCGGCCAGCCAGGCCACTCCGGTTTTGGCAAGACTTCTCGCAGGATGGGCCTACGAGAGGAGACGGATCTCAGCACTTAGCAGCGGCAACGGGGCCGCCGAGAGGGAGAACGTCGACGACAAGAAAGGGCCGGGCGCCCTACAGTAAGCAGTACAGTTTCACTTAGTGCTGTTTATTAGTGTGAATGGTGTGTGAACGTCCCCCGCAGGCTTCGGCTACGT
>JAMASZ010000114.1 GCA_023301585.1 Alphaproteobacteria bacterium
CAATCTCATTTTGGAAGTTAAAATCTTATATTGATACAATGGAAGAAACAGGGTTAGACGCAACGCAATTAAAAGTTTATTTCCAAAACTTACTATCCCAACCGCTGCTATATATCGCGATGGTTTTATTAGCGGCGAGCGTTTCATTAAGCCCTGCGCGTATGCAAGGTACTTCCGTTATGATTTTATTTGGGGTAGCCATTGGCTTTGTTATTTTCTTTGTGTCTAGTTTTTTACAAGCTTTGGGTACATCTCAACAGATTCCCGTCTTAATTGCTGCTTGGTTTCCTGCAATAATCAGCTTTTTATTGGGTGTAGCAGCTCTAATGAGCCTTGAAGACGGCTAAAACCCTAGGGATTTTTATTTTCAATAATACCATTATATTATGGATTGCTTTTATCATATTTTAACTATATTTTCCTATCCTATATATAAGGCAATAAGCCATAGGGGTTCAGAAATGACAAAAAAATTTACAGTAGCGTATCAAGTTAAATCACTCGTATTACTCTCAACAGTTTTGTTTGGACTTTCTGCTTGTGCATCACATCAGTCTGGAAACCCTTCTGAGATTTATGACCCTTTAGAAAGCACTAACCGCTTTACTCTTAAAGCAAATAATATGGCTGATAAAGCTATCCTTGAGCCTGTTGCTCGTGGCTATCGTGCAGTAACACCTAAAGGTGTACGTACTGTTGCGCGTAACTTCTTACGCAATCTAAACAGCCCAACGATTATTGGTAATGAATTATTACAAGGTGACTTACAAGGGGCAGGAAATGCTACAAAACGCGCTGTTATCAACACTCTTGCTGGTTTTGGCGGCACAATGGATTTTGCAGCTGAAGGCGGTATCCCTTATGAAGGTGAAGACTTTGGTCAGACATTAGCTTTTTGGGGTGTTAAGAAAGATATGTACTTAATGCTTCCTTTAATTGGACCTTCTTCTGCACGTGATTTAACAGGTATGGTTGTTGATGGCTTTGCTGACCCACTTCGTATTCACCTAAATGATATTGACCAAAGACATCTTCAATATACACGTTTAGGCGCAAGCATTGTTTCGGAACGTGAGCAGTTATTAGACATTGTTGATGACTTACGCCGTAACTCTTTCGATTACTACGCTGTAATCAGAAGTGCTTATCACCAAAGAAGACAAGCTTTAATAGCTGACCAATCTGCAGACGATGCTGCAATGGTCAATTATGACGAATTTTAGGCAATATTAGCCCTTTTCTCCTTTATCATGCCTCTTTTCTATGCCAATAATAGGACATAGAAAAGATAAATCATTTAAGGGTATTTATGATGTTTAACTTATTGAAATTCAGTGTTTTTTCATTTTTGCTTGTGACTATGTTCATAATAGCAACGCCGTTTAGTAACGCACATGCGACAGACACAGACAAAGCTCAAAAATTTGTTCAAGCAATGGGAAACAACGCTGTTTCCTTCTTGGGTGATTCAAGTTTAGGCGCCACACAGAAAAAACAAAAATTTAAAAAGCTGCTTAATAATGATTTTGACATGGATAAAATCGGACGCTTTGCGTTAGGTCGCAACTGGAAAACCGCTTCTGCCAACGAGAAAAAAGAATATCTAAAATTATTCAATGACATGATTGTTGAAGTCTATTCTTCGCGCTTTGGTGATTACAAAGGTGAAGCATTTACAGTAGATAGCGCGCGTGCCGCTGGTTCAAAAGATGCTTTAGTCACGTCTTATATCGTTCCTAAAAATGGTTCTAAAGTAAAAGTTGACTGGCGCGTAAGAGCAACTGGTAATAAGTACAAAGTTATCGACGTATTAGTTGAAGGCGTTAGCATGTCGCTGACGCAACGTTCAGAATTCGCAAGCATTATCCAACGTGGTGGTGGTAAAATGGATGTTCTTTTAGAACATTTACGCAAATAATTTAAACAGGAATTTCATGGCTTATTTCAAATATTTTTTTGTAACCTTATTCTTATTGAGTGCCCCTCTACATGCGGCAGAAAAAACAAATAAAGAAGAAGAACCAGTAAAAATTAAAGAAGTAAAAAAAGAAGTTACGCCTGTGACTGAATGGATTGATGCTGAAAATAAATTAACAGAAACACTCCCACAAACTAATAAAGCCGTCCTTTATATTTTGCGCCATAAACACAGTGTTATAAGAACCATTAATATAGTTCATGGTGAAATTAACAATGCTGTTATTGCGTGCGGTAAAGAAAACCCTGATTTCAAGAACGAGATTAGCAGTCGCTTTAAAGACTGGGAAAAAGCTGTATTACCTATCGTGAAATCGGCAAAGAAAGAGTTAAAGCGCGAAATTAAAGAACAAGATGCTGTTCATGCCAGCGATGTAAATCATATTTTAGATTTAAACGATAAAGCTTATAAATACACAAATGATAAAATTGTTAAAACGCCTGTGTCAAAACTAGACTCCTGTAAGCGTTTATTACTAAGTATGGATAGAACAGAAAATGAATTGGTTAAGTTATTAGAAGAAACATTACTGCCAATAGAAGTTATTCGTAGTCGTGACAGACGCTATAAAGATCAACTTGAATCTGAAAAAAAAGATGAAAAGGCCAAAAAAGAAGAAATCAAACAGTAATCTTCTCCTTCAAAAAATGAGTTCATAATGAAAATTTTACAAGTCATGGGTGGCGCGCAGAATGGTGGCGCTGAAACTTTCTACATGGATTCCCTTCGTGCTCTTTGCGAAACTGACATTAAACAATACGCTCTTGTGCGCCCACAAAATACTGCTCGTATTGAAGAAATACATAACTTGGACGTCCCCTTTAAAACAGCGCCCTTTAACAAGCATTTTAAATTTCCAACCAAGAAAATATTGAAATCAATTGAAAACAACTTTCAACCTGACATCACTCAATACTGGATGGGTCGCGCAGGAACGATGTCTATTAAAAGTGACGGTGTAAACCTCGCTTGGTATGGTGGTTATTACAAACCAGGACGTTTCAAGCACGCTGATGGTCACGTTGCGGTAACACGAGATATTGCGGATCATATTGTGGCGCAAGGTGTTCCACATGACAAAGTTTTCGTCCTTCATACTTACGCGGAGTTTAAAAAAGAAACACCAGTTAAGCGTAGTGATTTTGACACTCCTGAAGATGTCCCCCTTCTGCTGGCGCTCTCACGCCTACACTGGAAAAAAGGATTAGATGTCCTATTAGAATCTCTGGTCAATGTCCCTGACGCACATCTATGGATTGCGGGCGATGGACCACTTGAAGCTGACCTTAAAAAACATTGTCACAATCTAGGGTTAGATAACCGTGTTCGTTTTCTTGGTTGGCGCGACGACCGTGGTGCTCTCTTGGAAGCTTGCGATGTTTGTGTATTTCCGTCGCGTTACGAACCTTTCGGTACAGTGACAGTGGAGGCGTGGGGCTGTAAGCGTCCCTTAATCGCCGCTAAATCAGCAGGACCGAAAGCTACTGTCACCCACGGCACAGACGGTTTATTAGTTGAAATTGATGCTATTGATGAACTAACAGATGCGATTAACAGCGTCATAACTGATTCTAAATTAGCAAAATCACTCGTTAAAGGTGGTTTAAAATCTTATAATGAGGGCTTCTCAAAAGCTGTCTTTAAACAAAAAGCGCAAGA
>JAMASZ010000115.1 GCA_023301585.1 Alphaproteobacteria bacterium
TTTGCTTTTGCAATTGCCTCAGTTTTCCTGCTGCCTGGTTTTATCATTGTATTACTGATATGATAGCCTAAGTATTCAACCTCTGTTTTACAGAAATGGGCCTTGCGTAAGTTTATTTTTAAATTGTAATATCTGAGGCGGTTGAATACTTTTCGAACTGTGGCCAGATGTGTTGTCATATCTTTGGTTGAAATGATGATATCGTCCAAATATACATAAACATGAACAAGACCTCGAAGTATAAATTCCATAAGGCGTTGGAAATATGACGGGCTACTGTTAATGCCCATTGCAGATCTCATATATTCGAAAGTACCTCTGCCAGGTACAGTGAAAGCTGTAGCACCATAGGGGTCAATGCATTCTTGATTAAAGTAGCCTTGTGACAAGTCTAGGACTGTAAAATAAATCCCTTGTGAAACTTCATCAATTAATTCATAGAGATTAGATAAAGGGTATGAACAAGAAATAATGTTTTCATTAACTTGTTTATAGTTATGTACAATTCTATATTGAGAAGTGAGTGGCAAAGTTGGATCAGCATTGGCTTTTTTAAGCATCATTAAAGGAGATGAAAAGGGAGAAGTACTTGCTCTAATTACTTTAGCTGCTAGAAGTTGGTCGACATAGTCATGCTGTAGTTCCTGTAGAAAATGGGGACTACGATAAGGAGGGATGTTAACTACTTTATCAGGGTCTTTTAAGCGAATAGTATGAGGGAGAACTTTACAGTGACCGATATCAAGGTGGTCCCTTGAAAAGATATCCGAATACTCGGTTAAAAGACTCCTGAATGGTTGTTTAAAATCAGATGGAATATGAGATAAATCGGCATGCTGGGTTATAAATTGGTTAGCATCAGGTCTTGGTTTTGAAGTTATAGTTTGGTCGCATTCATGGTTAATTAATTTTTCAACTTTACATATTTTTAGGTCTCGAAATGGTGTAATTGTCCAACTCATTTGATTAGGTTTGATGGTAATTTTGTCGTGTGTGGTGTTGGCAATTATGCAAGGTATCATTTTTTTGTTGTCTGCTGTGGTTTTTGTGGTTAATCCATTCATGCAAATAATACCTGGGATGCTAGTTAGGTTATCGACAAGACACTCATTTTGGGAAGGGTCGATTAGGTCAGGAATGTGTATAAGTTGTTCTGTTTTGGGTGCAATTGATATTTTAGTCACATTAGATAGAGTGTAGTCAGTTGATGGTATGCTAGAAATAGGTCCGATTTTTACTTTTCGTTTACCCAGATTCAAAGAAACATTGTTACGTTGCATGAAATCTGAGCCAATTAAAAGATCACAATCTGTCAAATAAGGGACGACATGGAACATTCCTTCTCTTAACATTTTACCCATAGTTATTTTAATTCCGACAGAAGCTAAAACTTTCATTCTGTCGTTGGTTGCACTTTTAATTATTATTCTAGCTGTGGGGAAGTGATTAACCAACGATAAAGATAATAATTTTTCATAAAGTTTCTGGCTTATTAGGCTTACTTCGGCTCCTGAGTCCCAGAGACTTATAGATTTGACAGGGCCAATTGAAACTGTAGTTAACGGGGTATTCTTTTTTAATTCTTTTGGGGGACTAGCATAACCTAACGAGCATATCCCTACGACCAGATAAGATATAAGACGGGAAACCAAATTGCTAGAACTACTCATTCCATCTCGTTTTGGTTTGGTTTCCCTACGCAGTTTCCCGAATCCTGGGCCCTAATTTCATCTGGATGAATTTCGTATTCGGTGTCATAGGTGAATTGATCTTCTTCTGTCTGATCCTGTGGTTCCTGATCCTCGTAGACTTGCTGCTGGCGAACCTGTTGTGGCTGTTGAAATTGACGGTTTGTATAACCCGAAGTATAGGGCTGAGACTGTCCACGAGAATTAGCTTTTCCTCGAAATTGATTTGGTTTTACTTGGAAAGGTTGTTGTTGGAAAGGTCGTTGTTGAGATGGAGTACCTTGTTTGGATTTAAAAGGTAATGGATCTTTTGCAGGGTAGGGACATTCTGCCCTAAAGTGTGAGCGACTGTTACAGTTCCAGCAACCTAGAGGTGGCTTAGAACTGGAAGATGAGCCACGAGGTCTGTTTCTGTCTCGCCAGAATTGTTGGACCAAAAACTCGAGTTGTTCAACGTCAGAGCTTTCAGTTGTGTCAATTTTCATGACCTGAGATTTCTTGGCAGCTCGTTCAGTTTCTGCTGTCCTAAGAATTGGCAAAATTTGCAAGAGTGTTGTAGGTGCATTTGGGACGCCTAGGACAATTTGCCTGAGCTCTTCGTGCAGGCCAGCTAGAAGGAAGATCTTTATGTCCTGTTCCCTGGCCTTGAAATACGTTTGTCCTGTTTTAGGTTCGATAGAGAAATTCTTTTCGTCTACTGCAATACGAACTCTATCATAGAATCGGTCGACTGATTCTGACGGGAGCTGTTTTAGGGATGAAATGGCGTCGACTGCCGTGGCTGTAGACACAGATTTGCCAAATCTAGCGAGAAGGAGTGGTTTTAAACCTGGTAGCAATCCATCCGTTTTCCATACAGTAGGAAAGTTCTCTTCGAGTCGTTCTGCTCT
>JAMASZ010000116.1 GCA_023301585.1 Alphaproteobacteria bacterium
TGGATCAGCAAAAATTTAAAATCTTCAATCCCTCAGAACGCGTCGTGACAACAATGACGCGACTAGGGATGGCCGAATATATTCAATTGGAAGGCACTGCAAATGACGACTAAAGTTCTCGCAATAGATGACTCGCGGACCATCCGCCATTTGCTTTCAGCAACGCTGGTAGATGCTGGTTTCGAAGTTGTCACAGCAGATGATGGCGTTGACGGGGTCGACGCATTTCAAGACGCCGAGGCTGATGTCGTTATTACTGACATTAACATGCCAAATATGGATGGTTTCGGGGTCATAAATTCTATCCGACAAGGCGACGTCAATAATAAGGTCCCAATTTTGGTCCTTACGACTGAGAGCGGTGATGATCTCAAAATGCGAGCACGTGATGCGGGCGCTACTGGTTGGATTGTTAAGCCATTCGACGACGTATCGCTGATTTCAGCATTGAAGCGTGTGACGGAGGGATAAAAATGAGCGGAAATAGCATACGCGAAATTTTCTTCCAAGAATGTGAAGACTTATCCGACGCATTGACCGACGGACTTAACGAAATGGCAGATGGTACTGGGGATGAGGAAACCGTCAATGCAGTTTTCCGAGCAGTCCATTCTATCAAGGGATCCGGTGGGGCTTTCGGGCTCGAAGATCTCGTGGGTTTTGCACATAAATTTGAAACGGTGTTAGACGCAATCCGTTCTCATACGCTTGCAGCCGACGAAAAACTGATGCCTGTCTTACAGCGGTCAGGAGATGTTCTCATCGATCTGATCGATGCCGCGCGCAATGAAGAAGAGGCGAACCACGATGTGGTTGCATCTACGAAAGCAGCTCTTGCGGAGTTTATGACGGAAGAAGAAGCCGCCCCCGACGAGGAATTTGTATTTGAGCCAATGGTTCTTGCGATACCCGATGCGCAGGCTTCGAGCAGTAAATTGGGATATAAAATTTCGTTTTCCCCACATCGTAGTTTTTACGAGGTCGGTAATGACCCGCTACATTTGTTGAAGTCTTTAGAAGGCATTGGGAAACTCGTTGTAAACGTCAACTTGGAAGAAGTTCCCGAGGACTTAGATGAAAGTGATTGGGAAAGTAGTTATCTTTCATGGGTACTAGAGCTAGAGACAAGTGAGGGAGAGGACGTGATTCGCGCCGTCTTCGGATTTGTCGAAGATCTGTGCGATATTAGTATCGATCCAATGGATGCCGGGGTCACTGGTCGTGAAGTAGAAGTCGACATGGCTCCCGAACTGCAAAATGTTATGCCGGACGATGCGCAAAATGTATCTGAAGATAAAGTCAACCCAACTGCGTTGCCCAATAGTAAAAAAAAAGCAGAACCGAAGGCTACGGCATCTTCAGCGGCACGTGAATCAAAAGCAACTCTGAGAGTTGATCTTGAACGCGTAGATCGGCTTATCAATTCAGTTGGTGAGTTAATCATCAATCAATCTGTTATCGCACAAAGAATTAGCGATGCAGGTCTCGGAAAATCTGATGATATTCAAGTTGATCTCGAAGATTACAAACATTTAGCTCGTGAAATTCAAGAAGGTGTCATGGCAATTCGAGCGCAGCCGGTGAAGCCACTTTTCCAACGCATGGCTCGGATTGTGCGTGAGGTCACAACCGCGACTGGCAAAAAGGTACAACTTATTACAAGGGGTGAGGGAACCGAAGTTGACAAAACTCTTGTCGAACGATTAAGCGACCCCCTGACACACATGATCCGAAACGCGATTGATCATGGTATTGAAGATGAGCAAACGCGCAATTCAACTGGAAAGCCTCCAGCTGGTATAATTGAGTTATCTGCTGAACATCGTTCAGGGAACGTACTAATTGAGATTACGGACGATGGAGCTGGGCTAAATCGAGAAAGAATTCGCCAAATTGCAATCGACAAAGGTATTGTTTCTTCCGAAACAGAATTGACGACGGCGGAAATTGACCAACTATTGTTTGAGCCCGGTTTTTCGACAGCGAAAGAAGTGACTAATCTCTCGGGCCGAGGAGTTGGAATGGATGTAGTGAAAACAGCAATTGCGTCTCTTGGAGGCCGTATTGGAATTGTGAGCACTCCTGGGAAGGGATCGACATTCTCAATAACGCTCCCACTGACGTTGGCAGTTATGGACGGAATGGTCGTAGATGTTGGATCGCAAACGATGGTCGTTCCAATAGCTAGTGTATTCGAAACAATAAAGCCAAATACGTCGAGCATATTTTCGATTGGTGTAAACAATCCTGTACTAAAAGTTAGAGGAGAGTACATTCCAATTGTTGATCTCGCAGTTGCTTTAGGACAACAAAGTAAGAAAACGGCGTTGGAAGATAAGGTCCTATTACTTGTTGCAACTGAAAAAATTGCGCAATGCGCTTTCGCGGTGGATGGCATATCAGATCAGCGGCAAGTAGTAATCAAGAGCCTGCAAGGAGATTATGGTGACATACTGGGAATATCAGCGGCAACAATTCTTGGAGATGGAAAAATCGCACTAATTGTCGATCCAGATGGAATTACGAATGCAATATCTGCTAATCTGACAAATGCTAGTGAAGAACAAATTTATCAAAGAAAGGAGGTAGCCCATGTATGATCAGTCAAGCGCAATTGATCAGAGTGCAACATTTGAATTTATATCACTCATTGCAAGCGATCAAAGTTTTTGTATTGAGCTTAACCGCATCCGAGAAATTAGACGCTGGGAGCCGATTACGATCCTACCTCATTCGCCCGCATTTGTCCTAGGTGTGGTGAACCTTAGAGGTGCAGTTGTCCCCATAATTGATCTCGCGTCAAAGTTGGGTTTTAAGGGGTTGCAACCGACAATGAGAAACGTAATAATTATCTCGAATTATGGAAATAAGGTCATTGGGTTCCTTGTTGAATCTGTATCCGAAATATTGACGGTTCAGCAATCTGAGGTGCGGGAAACACCGAGCCTCAGAGACGATTCAGCAAATTCAGTTGTGAGAGGCGTTATTTCGACAGGTAATTCGATGACACGCGTGATCGACATTGATGTAATGATGCAAGAAGGTGCATCAAGTGAAGATGAATAGTGGGAGAGGTAATATTCAAATTAAGTTTGAATTCAGCGAGGAGGACTTCACCCAAGTTTCTGAGTATGCAGCAAGAATGTACGGTCTGAATATTCCAGAATCCAAAAGGGATCTTATCTACGCGAGAATTTCACGCCAGATGCGGAGCGTCGGTGCGTCTTCGTTTGATTCATATTTTACAGAAATACAGAAGAAAGAATCATCATTTGAAAGCAGAAAATTTCTATCATTGCTTACAACAAATGTAACATCGTTTTTCCGCGAGCCGCATCATTTTGATAGCCTTAAGAGGGTTCTACGGGATAGATTGGAAAAGCCGTCACGCAAGGATAGATTTACGATTTGGTCTGCAGGTTGTTCGTCAGGGCAGGAAGCCTTTTCAATTGCTTCTGTCGTGCACGAGGTGAATTCGAAGTTCGCGGATTCCTCCGTCAAAGTACTAGCAACAGATGTTGATGATGAAGTTCTTAAAAGGGCTAGGTTGGGAACCTACAATGATGTGGAGGTGGCTGATCTTAACGAAGTAAGTAGGCGATCTCTTTTTGAGAGTTATTCACCAAACGCATCAGAATATCAAATCTTGCCAAATTTGCTGAACCTAGTCGAATTCAAAAATTTGAACTTAGTAAAGCCGTGGGGCTTAGCTGATAAGTTTGATGTCATATTTTGCCGAAATGTTGTTATCTACTTTGATCGTGAGACACAGCAGGTACTTTGGAAGCGGTTTTTCGATCAAATGAATGCCGAAGGTACTTTGTTTCTGGGGCAATCGGAGAGAATCTCGGGAGGCTGCAGTTCACATTTTGAGAGCGTCGGTTTCACAGAATACAGAAAAATAGTGTAGAATTGTCATGAGGTTAAAAGATGTCATTGCGTGATAGCTTAAAAGTTATGGTTGTGGACGACATGCCAACTAGTCGTGGTCTAATCGTTCAGTCATTGGAGGAAATGAAAATATGGAACAATAACACTGAGAATAATGGTCAAAGTGCACTTGAACGAATTTCGAAAGAGCCCGTACATCTTGTAC
>JAMASZ010000117.1 GCA_023301585.1 Alphaproteobacteria bacterium
TATATTACCATTAATCGTGTCATCGCCTGAACCACCCGTGATAATATCCTGTCCATTTGCTGTCGAAATAATAAAGTCTTCAGTTTGCGCCGTTAAATCCAAAGTTACTGGCGAAGAACCTACAGCCGTGTAGTCAATTTCTTCTAAACCAACAATACCTGTATTGCTTGCTGCCAATGTAGCCAGATTAGACGAGATCGTCGTCAAACGAAGTACATCTGTTCCTGAATCAAAATTAATGACCCCCGCTCCAAATATTAACGCATCTACCTGCGCACCTGTGATGGTAACATCATCGTCACCTGTTGATCCTGTAAGAAAACCATTTTCTGCATTTGTAACAGTAGGTGTGCTTAACCCAGTCACATCAATTGTACCGCTAGCTTGAACACGGCTGTTATCATTACCACCACCAAGGTTAATGGTTGAGAATGCTAAAGCTTGCTGAATGGTGTAAGTCACATCATCATTACCTGCACTGCCTACAAGACTTTCAATAGTTGCTATTGTTCCAGTAGACAAATCAATCGTTGTCGCATTCGTCAATATAATGCTATCTGTACCTGCATCACCCGTTAAAGATTCTCCTGCGGCAAAATCTCCATTTGAAAGATGAAATCTATCATCACCACCATTACCATTAACAATATCGGCGCCAATACCAATAAAAATATCCTCTGCACCTTCTGATCCTGAAATTGTTTCGTTTCCTGTACTGTCATAGAGATCTGTTGCAACAAACAGACCCACTCCTGAAAGGTCATAACCTTGACCAGAAATTGTTAGGATATCAAAACCGTTACTATCAATGCGCTCTAGATCAGTAAATGTGTTAGCCAAATTAAAGTATGAGTCTGCTGTCATCGTAACAAAATCAAAACTTCCACCACCATCATATTGATCGCCCAAACTTTCTGTACCACTAATGTAAAAATTATCGTTTCCATCACCACCACTTAAAATATCTGCGCCTGCCCCACCATATATATCATCACTCCCAAGGCCGCCATCAATCGTATCTACACCGGCTCCACCAGTAATTACATCATCATTAACAGAGCCCGTAATAGTAAACCCTTCTGTTTGACCATTAAGGTCAATCGTAACATCCGTAACAGCAGTAGATGCATCAATTTCTTCCAACCCCTGAATAGAGCCATTTGTGACACCAAGCGCGTTAAGGCTAGTAGACGTTGATGTTAAACGAAGAATATCTGTGCCTGTATCAAAATCAATTATACCAGTACCATATATCAAGGAATCAACTTGCGCGCCTGTGATAGTCAAGTCGTCATCCCCTGCAGAACCTAAAAGAAAACCATTTTCTACATTAGTTACTGTTGGAAGACCTGCCGCCACGGCATCATAAGTACCATCAATTAGCGTACGGATTGTGTCCGTCCCTCCGGCCAGATCAAATGTTGTAAAATCGCCTAACGTTTCAATATCGATTGTTACATCATCATTACCCGTTGAGCCCGTTAAATCATCCAGCCCCGAAATAGTACCCGTTGTAAAATCGACAGTTGTCGCGTTTGTAAAAATCATTTCGTCTCGGCCACCAGCATTCGGATTCCCTGGTGACACATTACCCGTGAAAATATTTTCACCCGCGGCAAAATCTCCATTGGCCAGAAAAATAGTATCTACACCAGCGGCGGCATTACCATTATACGTATCCACACCCGCTCCAAGTGTAACAAAATTCGTTGTGTTAAATGAACCATTAACAACATCATTACCAGCGCCAGCATTAATATTGTTTATCCCGCCAATTCCACTTATTACATCATCGCCAGATCCAGTATTAATAACGTCTGTGCCATTATTACTTCCAGTAATAATGAAACCTTCCGTTTGACCAGATAGGTCAATATTTATAGCTGCCACCGCCGTCGACGCATCAATTTCTTCTAACCCTTGAATAGATGCATTGGTTGCACCAAGCGCATTTAATCTCGCCGATGTTGATGTTAAATTTAAAACGTCAGTTCCTGCATTAAAGTTAACAATACCTCCACCATAAACAATTGCGTCAAGCTGAGCACCTGAGATGGTCAGATCATCATTACCCGCAGATCCTGTTAAAAATCCATTTTCTGCATTACTAACAATAGGTACGCCCAACGCCGTCACGTCAACAGCACCCGCAACATTAATGCGGCTGTTATCTGTGCCACCACCAAGGTTAATTGTACTGAATGATAAGGCTTGCTGAATACTATAGGTCACATCGTCGTTACCAGTTGAACCTGTTAAATTTTCTACATTAACCAATGTACCTGTTGTGAAATCTACTGTTGTTGCATTCGTCAAAACAACGTCGTCTGTATCACTACCACCATCAATACTCTCACCAACTTCAAAATCGCCATTGGCAAGATTGATTGTATCATCTCCGGTACCACCCCTAATTGTATCTGCGCCTACACCACCGGTAATAACATCGGCGCCGCCTATACCCGCTGATAAATCAGTGTAGATATCTTGAATTTCTGTCGCATCTAATCCACGCTCATATATACGCGT
>JAMASZ010000118.1 GCA_023301585.1 Alphaproteobacteria bacterium
AGGTTGTTAACGGCGGGGTTAGCAAATCTTGTCTATGGTAGGTCTGCGATCACCCGTCTATCTATAGCTGGCGATGAAACTTTAGTTTTTTCATTTGATCCTACGGAATACTTGAAGAGCGATTTCCCTACCGTAGTTCAATTAGATATAGACCTTTTCTATACCTTGGCATCATCTTCTGGAAGATCGGGAACTTACAAGTTTTATTACCAACGCTTCCTTTCGGAAATATTAGAAGTTGTATACGAAAGACATGAAGGAATATCAGGATCAGAACCGACACTTACCGCAGAATTTATTAGCACTACTGAAGTTCGCATTTCGATTACTAATAATTTTAGTAATAATGCAGAAACCTATTTACGCATCAGATAACATGAGAGATAGATATTGGATAATAGAGGGTCAATCGAACGCGATTGGCTCAGATGGGCAAGCTGCGGACTACGCTGAAGTCACAGACATAGCAGTCAACCCTAATGTATTGATACATAACACATTGAATGTTGGGGGGACTCTCACAACCCTTAATGGAACAATAATAAATGATGGTGAGGGGGTTTTCGAGCCGTGGGATCTGACGGCTGTGCCGATACAACACTCTGGCAATGGTTCGACACGACTTGCTCCAAACACGCTATTCTACTGGGCTGACCAACTTCAGAAGATAACAGGCGACAGGATACACTGCATAGTTGTGGGGTGGGGTAATCGAGGAGTGGATGATTTCATCCAAAATGGGACAAACAATAACATCGGTTGGTTAGATTTAAATGCTAGGCTTGAATCATTAAATCTACCAGATGGTGCTATTGAAGGCATAATTTGGTCTCAAGGTGAGTTCGATGATTCACGCTGGTCAACAAGAGGGTTATTGTATAGCGAGCGATTCTTCACATGGCGAAGAGAAGTTTCAGCTATGGCAGGGATAAATGACTCTACACCTACATACATTGTCCAACCGACAGATGCAGAATCTTTCTTTATCGTAGATGAGTTTTTCAACTTCCTACCTCAAAATGAAGACTACCCATTTATTATACTTCCGACTCGCGGACTAGCTGGTGATGTTCATTTCACCTCATTATCTTACCAGACGATAGGTAGGGATTTAATGTCTACAGCTTGGGCTGAACAAGAGGGGTTCAGCAGCAGTTCGAGCCTTGACATATCAGTAAGGGTGGAGCCAACTAGCGATCCAGAATCAGACTTTGATGTGACAGTCGATTTCGATGGTTCTAGTCTATTCTTTTCTGATGATCTCATAACGTGGACTCAAATTCAAGGAGCGACAACGCCTTACATTGAGACCATACCAAGGCTCAATAACAAGAGGTTCTACAAATCATCCAACTAATATGGAACTACCTAATCAAGATTTATTAACTAGGGTGGAAGGCATCACTCGTCTTTACTATGCACCACTAGCCGACAGATTCAGCAGCCATCTAGGGGCGGCTGTTATTGTCGCAGCTTTGTTTCTATCAGATGGTCTTAGCATCCCTAAAATTGCTCGAAGCCTACTGGCTAAAGATCCGTATTACATAAATGCGGGGCGTCTCCATGACTGGCTTTACCGTATTGGCGTGCTAGATCACATGACTCGCAAGGAGGCTGACCAACTGTTTATCTACTATGTACATCTATATATGGTTGATAAATCTAACGAGATTATAGAAGAGGTTAAATGTGAGGGGTGTGTCATTAGAACTAAAGCCCTTATTAAATATCTATATAAGAGATCGGTAGATATGATTACTAAACAAGCAATCTACTGGGCTGTTCGTGTTGGAGGTTGGTTGAGTTATAAGAAAGAGGAGCCAAAATACGCCCATTAGATTTATTGAGTATTTATTAATATTCAGATATTACTGATATTTTTAATTTTATACAACAATAAAGTATAATTAAAAATATGAACGATATTCTAACGAGTTTATTCGGAGATGAAGAAGGTGTCTTGAGTGAATCTTCTCAAGCAACATTAACAGAGGCAATTGATGCTAAAGTTAATGAACTAGTAACTGAGAAGATTGACCTAGCTTTAGAGTCACAGGATACTAAACATACCAACATGCTTCAGACACTTGTCGAAAAGTATGAAGTGCGTCAAAAAGATAGTCTTAAATCTCTTGAAGAGAAGTTAGATAAAGAGCACTCGGAAGTTGTTTTAGAGACATTTGCTAAAGTAGATGAAGATAGAACAGAAAAGCTTGTTCAACTTAAAGAGCACTATGAAACACTTCTTAACGAGAAGGTTAAAGAAAGCTCAGATCATCTAGTAGAAGGATTAGATAAGTATATTGATATGTGGTTAGATGAACATATTCCTACTGATATTATTCAAGAGGCAGCTAAGAAGGATTATAGTCAAGAATTGCTCTCCAAGATCTCCAATCTAGTTGGAGTTAACGAAAGTGTTACTGATGATATCCGAGAAGGAATGCGCGATGCTCATAGAACTATTGAAGAGCAACGCACTATTATCGATAAGTTAAATAAAGATAGTTATATCGCCCATAGAATTACTGATCTCCCAATTATGGAGCAACAGTATATCGTAGAAAACTTTAAAGATGAAAAATATGATCTAGATTTCGTAGAGAGAAATTTTGATTATGTTAGAACTCTATTCTCTAAGAATGAAGATGCTCCTGTTCGTGTAGTTCAGGAATCTCGCACTTCTTCTAAAAATGTTGATCAACAACCAACCACTATCCTAAAGGAGAGTGTTAAAAATGTTGATGAAAAAGAGGCACTTCATCCTGCGATGGCGGGGTGGGTCAACCGCGCTAAAGGGCAGAATGTCTACGGCGAATCCAAGTAGAAATACTTAAAACCAAAAAAATAAAATTTATTATGAATAAATACGAAACACAATACATCGACGAAGGTCGAGCATCGCAACTCCTCGGACGTTGGAAGCCTCTTTTGGAAGCAAAGGAAACAAGCCTCAAGCCACTTGAGACTAAACATAAGGCTACAATGACAGCTATTCTCCTTGAGAATCAGTATAACTACATGCGTAGTAATCCTGAAACTTATGGCAATATTCCAGCAATCAACGAATCTCTAGCAGCTTCTGACGGAGTATTCACAGGATACGATCCAGCAAACCCATCTTATGACGCAGGTCAATTTGGTAATTCTGTTAACCCAACGAACAACGACTTTTACGCTCGCGGTGACGCACGTCTCCCGAATGTAATCATGCCGATGATTCGACGCACGTTCCCAGAACTTCTTGCTAACGAAATCTGTGGTATCCAGCCAATGTCTGGACCCGTAGGCATGGCATTTGCCCTTCGTTTCCAATACGACAACGAAAATCTCGCTGACTTCACACCAGACGGTGGATCAACACCAAACGGTGCTCCACCAGCATCCCGTGGTAACGGTCAAGAAGCAGGTTATAACTACCTTAATACCGCTCA
>JAMASZ010000119.1 GCA_023301585.1 Alphaproteobacteria bacterium
CTGCTGCATAAAATATACTTTTGTCATTGGTCTCTAGCTTAGAAATGAATCTAATTCGTCCCTGACTCATACTTTTCGCCCAAATAGGTTGGCGATTAAGTACAATTGCTTTTATGCAAGTTCGATAGAATGATTGTCCTTCTAGACTACAGCTGTCTTCGACCATTGCATCCAAATAGATCGAAGCTTCAAGGTCAAGGTTACGCCCATCTGGCTCAACTCTTTCAATCACACCTATAATCTCATCGATGCCAATCTCAGGGTGTGCCGCTTTATATTGGCGAAGTACTCTCAATCCCTCAAATGCCGGCATTGCAAATAGCCGATCGGTAGATTGCCCCAAACTCATTCGATTTCGAAATCGTTTGAAGTGGAATTACCTTCTAATTCTCGTACGAGATCGACTAAGTCATCTAACTTTACATCATAATCAAGCGGATCATCAGCAGCTTCTTCATCAAGTACTAGGTCTAATAGATCTGGGTCATCCAGAAGTTCCTGCATGTTGCGGATTTTTTCCATAAGTCTCCGACTCACAGACATATCAATGCTACCCAAATGAGGAGGCGCTTTTGTTCTATATATGTGTGTGTATGTCTCGACATCTTCAGGCAAACCGAGCCTATGTATTCTATCAATGGACTGAATATAGTGTGTCGATACATAACTTCGGTCTACATATATTGCATTATGGCAGACTGTATGAAGACTGATTCCTTCTCCAGCAGCTGCCGGATTTGCAATGAGAACCGAACAATTTTTGTCAACGTGGAACTTATGGATGCGTCCTTCTCTACAATCAGGGTTGCTTTTATCACCAGATGGAACACCTCCATAAACTGTGACAGGATTAAGATCTGCGAGACTTGTTTCTAATTCTTTTATCGTTTGGGTAAAGATAGTCCAAATAACCACTTTCTCACCCGAACGAGCCAACTCTCTGGCGTGACTCATTACTGACTTGAGTTTTTCCGATGGGCCTTCTTCAACAACGGCATCAACTATTCCGCTGTCAATTGGAACATCATCATTCGCCATACTACTCAACGCAAGCAATGGATTTGATGATAATTGAAGTAGTCGCATAACGGATTTTTTTGCTCTTAAAAAAACACCGTGATCTTCGGAGTTACTCACGGCCTTACTTAGCTGCCGAAGGGCTTCATCTCTAACTATTGAATATAAAGCAAGCTGTCCCGGGGCCATACTGACATCATGTATTTCCCTTATTGGCTTTCGTAACCCCAACTCTTTCTTCGTGGTTCTTACATATAGAGAACCTAACACTTTTCGTGGTGCCACACCGGAAAGTATTTCATTTTCGTACCCGTGGCCAGGCCACAAGAAAGACAATTGAGAAGCCAAATCGCTGGGGCCTTGTGGCATTGGAGTTCCAGATAAGATATCACGCCGAATTGGAAGTGCAGCTGCGCCTAAAAGAAACGCACCTCTTTGGCTATCCCAGCCTGCTTTCATGCGGTGAGATTCATCCAAGACCAAGTGGGTCGATTGACGTGCTAGAAACTCCAACACCGATGGTTGTTGCCTAATCATCAAATCATAAGACATGATAAAACGTTTTGCCGAAGAAAACATTAATGAGGCATTGTCTGACTCGGAACCAGATAGAATAGTAAATGGTTCTCTATAAAATTCTTCTGCGGTTTCACTAATGCAGTCAGTAACAATATCAACCCAAGCTTGGAAGGCAGCTTTAGGTGCGATAATTAAAAGTTGATCTTCAGGTCTTCGCAGGATGGTATTGAGTGCAAATGTTACAGTTGTTTTTCCTGCCCCGGGCACTGAGAAATTTGCTCCGTTCGAAAGGGCTAATAACGTTTGCAAGTCTCTAACTTGAAACGGCTTTAGAGTCCGTTTTGTGAAACCTTTACTGAATAATTTTTCGTTGATTTCTTTGTTTGTGAGCGATTCCTGAATAGAGCTTCTATCAATACGCGCTTTTTTAAACTCACTCAAAAATCTCTTAATTTTACCTTCCGCCTCACCAATCAACTTAAATCTAAAATTTAAATTTAATTGAGTGGATTTAGATCCATATTGGCGCACCAAAGTAAGTGCGCTAGACCATGGTAATCTTAGGTAATGTCCCTGCAACTCGGTATCAGATGAAACATCTAGTGCGCTTAGGCATAGCTTCGTCCAAGCAGAGGCATTCGCACAGGTTGTTTCAACCGCTAAACGACCGTACAAGGTCGCTTCCTCATAACTAATTGTTATAATTGTTGGGTTGTTTTCCATTATCGATCACGCCCTCTACTTGTTATCACTTAACAAGCTATTTTTGCAATCTCGCGAGCTTCTCTTTCAGGGTTTTTATCGTGGTTCCAATTGTATCGAGTTGCTTATCGATTGTAGTCAGTGTTGACTGTCCTGCACCACTAAGATCAACGCCAGAGAGTTTCGCGTTTACTTGCATAATTGTCTTTAGAGCTGCGTTCTTAGATTTAATTCCTTTTTCTGTTTCTATTGCGCTCTGACATGCCGATATAAGAGCCTTCACAGCCTCCTCTTTGGTATCTTTGTTCCTCAAGGCATTTACAACATTTTGATATGTTAACTCTGTCTCTTCGTCTTCGAAATCGACAACGAAATCATCTTCACCATCCTTGGAATCATCGGATATTTCGGTCGTTGAAATGTCGAGTTCTTCAGCTACGAGCGTTAGTACAGATTCCGCTAATTTTCCGAAAGCTACATTATATGAATATAGTCGACCAGGTACCGTAGCTTTGTTCTCGTATAAAGACCAAGCAATAACTCGGCTGGCTTCTTGCAGTTCAGGTGTCTTATTTGCGAGTTGTTTCGGTAAATCTGTAAAAATTTGCTCGGCGTCTGAACTTATTTGGGTGTACTCACCCGGCCTACCCAACCATTCTTGCAAAAATAAATCGGCTTCAATTATCGCCTTTTGTAGCAGCTTAATATCGGATTCTCGTCTTCTAAATAAGCTTGCTATTTCTGCGGTAGTTTTTCCATTTCGTATCTGCCGTTGAACTAACTGAGCATCCCCAATCCAATCATAGTCTAATTTAGTCTGCTTTCTTGCCTGAAGGGTTGCCTCAATATCATCGATCTCTATCGGCGTTGTATCTTCAGGCAATACCATACACTGAATATGACTAAACGCAGCATTTGGGTCAGAATTCTCGTGAAATAATTCGCGCATGGCCGCAAGACGCCTATTTCCATTGATGACTACTCCCGCATCCGAAATCAATATTGGGTCTCTCTGGCCATCTTTTTTCAACTCATCAATAATGGGGGAGACGGAGCCAGTCCCTTTTTTTGCCAACTTACTCAACAGAGAGTGCTGTTCACGCTGAACGGCCAGGAGCTCCTGTCCTTTTTCAAAATGGCCTTCATCCAGCTTCCGCTTGGCTATTAGGTCACGTTGGTCAGAATAAGTACGGCAATTTTCCATCCGGTAAACTAACGCACCAAGGGCAAGACGGATCACGGGTAATTTTGCAGATGTACCTCGAAAATCATGCAATACGTTTGTTTCATCAGAGGCGGCAACCCTCTTAGCTATTAAGGCAACTCGGCTTGCACGAGGTTCAATTTTTTCAGGTAAAATCACATCAACTCTCAATCAAACGCTATAACTAAAATTGGAACTGTAATAACGTGATAAAAGAGCTCCAACTCTCTAATAACCCTGTCTGCATTCGCTAAGTTGTCTCCAATGACTTTCCCAGCTTCAACAGTTGGAACTGCGTATGCAGCGGCTTTTATTCTATTCGTTTTATGAAGGTATTCCAATTTCAAAAAATCGTAGGGGGCTCTACTCCAATTTCCAGTTTGCAACTGAAACGCTAGATCATCTTTTATTGCACCAACTTTAATTGAACTTTCTGAGGAAAGTTTAACATTTAAAGCCCAGCCTTCTTTCACGAATTCATCTGCAACATGTTGACGTATGGCGGCAGTACAAGCACGCTCGATTTTTATCGAGGGCATAGCAAATACATCAGTAAGCCACTCATATTGATCTCGTTCACGCCACGGAGTGGCAGCATTTCGATGCTCTTCAGAGATATAACTAAGCTTCATAGCTGGTTTACGCCTTTGGGTTAAATACAGGTTTGTTCATTGGTCTTGTTCTCAAATGACCTTTTGCGAGACTTTTGATACGCTCTCTAGCGATGTCGACATATGCTTTTTCAAGATCACACCCATAGGCGTTTCTATTATGCATAAGCGCAGCGATAGCAGAAGAACCTACACCCAAATATGGGTCTAAGACATCGTCCCATTCATTCGTCAATGACAATACTAACCGCTCAATTAGGCCAACGGGGAACTGACAGGGGTGACTAGTTTTTTCAACGTGATTTGATTTAACGTTAGGGATGTCCCAAACATCTTCAGGGTTTTTCCCTAGCGGGTTACCCGAAAGTTCCCCTTTTTTCGGGCCCTTAAAATGTTTCTTATTAGGGTATTTCGAAGGAACCCTGACTGGGTCTAAATTGAAAACGTATTCCTCTGATTTGGTAAACCATAAAATTGTTTCATGTCGCCCCGAGAAACGCTTCTGGCAATGCAGACCGTGACCGAACTGCCAAACAACTCGGTTGCGCAATTTCAATCCGTGAACTTTAAAAAGGTCATAGAGGATGATATCCAATGGGAATATCTCCCCGTCATTCACATGATTTCCAACTTGCCAGCAAATTGAGCCATTGGGCTTCAATAATCGCACGGCCTCAGCGATGCAGGCAGCTTGAGCTTCTACATATACTTGTAATGATGTTCGCTTTTCGTATTCTTTACCAATATTATATGGCGGTGAAGTTACAATAAGCTGTATCGACTCATCTGGTAAACCTCTCATATACTTGAGGTTATCCTGCGTTTTAATATTGTATTTAGGGTACGGTTTGAGTTCAACGATGTTATCGCCGATGTTGCCTGAATCAGTTTTCACTAGAGGTCGCATAGTCATTTCAGTTTGATACGGCTTTTAAGGCTTCATAGCTAGCCTTCTTTCTAAGCTGGGTGTCAAAGGTTGCAACCTTTTACCAAGAAAACAATAAATCCAGTAAACTCTACGATCCGCTAAAACTCGATTTCGCAGGAAAGGCGAATACGGATTAGTCCAAATTTTCAGTTCCAGCTCTCGCCCTTTTGAGAACTTTAAAAATGCAAATGATTTGAGTAATTGCAAACGCAACACCTAAGCCGCCCCAGACCATTGCGGCACCTCCATCGTCGTGATCCATGAACACGAAGGACAAACCAATCGGCCACAAAAGAAACATTCCAATAAAAATTAGTGCTTCAGATAAAAATGAGCCTGTATCTTCAAGAATTGTTGCCACGGCAAAAACAAATCCGCAAATAAAGTAGTATTGTATCGCGATGGTAAATTTATCATCGAAATCAAGTTTCGCCGATTTTCCTAATATTGATGATGTGATTCCTGACGCTATTGCCGGAACGATGAAACTTGCCACTAGGAATATGATTATTGGTGCAATTATAAACATTCGCGACTCCCCTTGATTTTCTCTTAAAATTTCTAATAAATTACAACTGAACATTAAAGAGGAAATTGTGGATATTATTCTCATAGGCATTGTTGCTCTAATTATACTCTTGTTTGCAGCCATTCAAATGGCGAACTCCTCTGAGAATAGAACGAAAACCCAGCATGAACTCGCCAAAGCTGAACTTGAACGCGCTAAATCAGAACGCGAGCTCACACAATACACTATTGAACACAGTGCAATAATAGCCGCTAATGATCGTGCTTTAACCCTCAGTAAAGCAAGAGATAATGCGCTGGCTCAAATTTTGAATGCTGACCTAAATAGTAAGAACGACCTCCAGAAGAAGATAGGGGAGCATGGTGGACTTCGTGTATCTTTTTCTGATGGTAACAACGACGAAGATCAGGGATCACCACGCATTTCGTGGATATGGTCACCTTTTACAAACGCTGTAATTAAAATATTCCGTAATGAAGGCTCAATCCTCGAAGACGTAAATATGGTGATTAAAAGAGCGCATCTCATCCACGTCGAGTCAAATCAGGCAGAAGGATATTACCAAGACAAGGAAGCCCGAGCAAATCATACGTATAATTACTACGCGTTCATAGAAACGCGCAGGAGTGGCGTTCGCGCCGAACCTGTTGTGCTTGACCTCCCAACAGAAGTTAAAACCGGTAAAGTAATCGACGCGCAAGGGAACGAAATCACAGCCTTCAACACTGTACAACCAGTAACTTACGAAGAACCTTATTTTGATAGCTTTTGTTATCGCCGTATCACCGCACCGGAATATCTGGACGGAAGGCAGAGACGGCATGAAAATTTGGCTCTTCGTCGTGCAGATTTAGAATTTAACGAGGAAGAAATGGAGCTTACAAAGCTCGAAAAGCAAGTCGGCTTGCGTTCCGGTAAGTTCGATTCTGATCACATCAAGCTGTTAATTGCAGAAGCCAAAGAAATTACCAATCGTGGATCAGTAATTGAAAAGGCTGAAAAACTCTTGGACAAGGAAGAAGATTTAGATGAACGCCAACGTGAAATCATTTTGGCATTCATTAAAAAACAGAGCTATCGGTAATACATATGGATTCACTCCTACCAGCTGAACCGATTTCATTGGGCCGCCCCACGGAGGGCAGACGGCTACAGTTACAAGTTCCAGACCGTGTACGGTCAGAACATATGCATGTTGTCGGTGCGACGGGATCAGGGAAGAGTCGCTTTCTACTTCATATGATTCAACAGGATATTCGTGAAGGGCGTGGTGTCTGCTTAATTGATCCACATGGCGAACTTTATGATCATATCATTGCATGGCTATCGAACCGAGACGGGCTGCTGGAAGACCGTAAGATCAGATTTATAAATCCCTCTGAAACGGATTGGAGTTTTGGCTTCAACCCTCTAACGGTCAATGACCCGCACTCGCTTCCAACTGTCGTGGATTCGACCGCAACAGGCCTCTCACATGCTATGGGCGGTGAGAATATGCGCGAAACGCCTCTGCTAAACGAGACAATACGTGCGATTTGTTACGCTCTCGCTTCGGCAAATCTGACGCTTGCTGAATCGCCATTCCTTTATAGCTATATTCATCACGACGAACGCCAACGCATTATCGACCAAATCACAAACCCTGTCGCAAAAACGGACTGGGAAAGTTATTGCCAAATGTCGCGTAAGGAATATGATGAGTTTTTCCGCCCGGCGGCACGACGTATTCGTCCGTTTATCCAAAACGATTTAATGCGGCGAATTTTCGGACAATCGGCCAATACCCTCGATTTAAAAGACAGCATGGACAATGGAGAGGTGCTGCTTTTTAATCTCTCACGAGTTGGCGGTAAAATGACATCCGAGGATCAACAGGTTTTAGGGAGACTCTTGATCAATAATCTGGTGGCACGAGCTTATGAACGAGACCCGCTTTCGGCGTCACCTTATTATCTCTATGTTGATGAAGTGCATAATTTCCTGTCGGGCGACGTGCCGGAAATATTATCGCAG
Source organism: Alphaproteobacteria bacterium (assembly GCA_023301585.1). GTDB lineage: Bacteria > Pseudomonadota > Alphaproteobacteria > Micavibrionales > Micavibrionaceae. Next base: position 7,524 of record JAMASZ010000119.1, read on the forward strand.
CTTCGTAAGTATGGACTTCACCTCATAATGGCCCATCAATATCTAGAACAACTGCGCAATGCAGGCGAGCTAGTTTATCACGGCGTCATGGGCACAGCGAATAACAAGGTTGTCTTTAAGCTCAACAATCCTGAGGATGCGACTATCATGGCGGAGCGCGTCTTCGCCGGAGAATATAATTTCACTATGGCAAAGGATTATAAACCTGTCGTGACTGGCAATCGTGTGCGTCGTTTGCGCGGTTGGTCAAAGCAAGAAGGCAATACTTCGACGGAAAGCCTAACGGAGACAAGTGTGCGCTCAATATCGCGAGCCAAGGGATTTTCTGAGGGATTTAGTCAAGGATCATCGGAAGGCACAGGGATGGGCATGTCGTTGGTCATGCCAGAAGAGGATGTTGAAGCCGAAGCAATGCGCGCGATTTCATCTGATTCGTCTTTCTCCGGAGATAGCTGGGCGACAATGAGCGGTACAAGTTTTGCCAATGGAGAATCTGAGGCGGCAGGGAACAATACCAGCGAGTCGTCTGCTAACACTAAGGCGCGTACACAATCATACTCTGAGAGTCTCGAACCTATTATCAAGCGCGAACCGGGGTCGTATTATTCGCTCGAAGAGCAAAAGCAGATATTCAAAGACTTAATCATCAAGCTACCAAATCGACATGCCTTTGCGGTAATTTCAGATCAACACAAAAGCATTCCGTTCAAAACACAAACCGTTGATGATGAATATTACTCGCCAACGCATTTGGAAACGCTCAAGCAATATCTCTATAAAACCTCCCCTGTCCATGACTCGTCTGAATCAATCGACACGGAAATCATATCTCGGCAAGAGAAGCTTAAGCCTGTTCCTATTGAAGACCTAACAGAAGACGATTTTTTACAATGAGTAAACCATGGTTTTAATATTGATATTTGTTTTGACGTTTTTTGTCATCTTGCTTTCTCTTCTGATATATTTTCAAGCAAAACACCCCAAGAATATATATCTAACAGCGGCACGTGAATGGCAGACATCTATTGGTGCAGTGATCGGTTTCCTTGCCGTGGCTTCAATTTATGTTTTAGGCGTCAGCGTTGAAAAAAAGAGAGACATCGAGCAAAAAAAGCACGCCGAAATTTCATATTTAAAAACAACTTACTATGACCTTGACGCATTGATCGGAATTCAAAACGAGCAAACCAATTATCTCAAAAAAGAAATAGACTTTGCCAACAACAATCTAGTTTGTTTTTATAACTTACAAAGATTGCAAGCAGACCCGGACATTCCTTTTACATTAAAAGGTCAATTAAGTACCATCATAACGAAAATTTCACCCTCCTCTTATTCTCTTATTTCAAGGGCTGAGAATGCAATAATAAGGTACGAGGTTTCAATCCGTGCCTTTGACCCAAACTCCTGCATGACCAACCCAGAAAAGGTTTCCGAAGCGCTTATATCAGTGCGTGAATCTTGGAACGGATCATTTTCGGAAATCCGTAAACAAGTTTATCAAGAGCTCATCTTAAAAGGGGGTATAGAAGGGGAGGACTTGATTGCGTTAGATCACAAGATAAAAAATGACTCCCCATAATAGGGAGTCAGTATTCTTCTGCCAGCATTATTGTCATCACACGCTCAGTAACCTTCGGGTCGGTCGGGTCGGGTGAGCCGCCTTGTAGGACTTTGTCGTAATAGTCGATTTTCCAGAATATACGCTCGCCATCAACTTCGATAGCGGCGCAATCATGCTCCTCGTAAGGATCATTGTTTTCACTAAAATCATCGAATTGCCGAATGGCCGGCATGACTTTAGCTAGGGTATCAGGCAATAGAGCTTGAATTCCTTGGGTGATCATGATGCGGCCACCCAAGCCAGTTTTTCTGAGGTTGTCATTTAAGTTACGGATCGCCCTACGACGCTCCTCTTTGAGTTGCGCCATATGGCCTCCAGTTGCTTATCCGATCACAACAACATGTCATGAACGGAACAGGCAACTGCGTAAGAAATTATATCATATCTTTTTCTTGATACGCCAACCGTCATCATACTTCTGAAAACATGCCTCGTAACTTGGCTTGGGTTTTAATAAATTTTCAATGTAGGCATCGGCCCAAGGTGCTTTATTAAAAAAGATATAAGTGTATTCAACAATCGCCTCACAATCTTTTTCTTCACCAAGACCTCCTTCTTCACTTTGTCTGATCCCCACGATTTCTGAAAACTCATAGTCAAACATTTTCACTTCGTGAACGTTTGGCTCAGTATCAGTTATGTATTCTGTCGCTCCTAATTCCGACAACTTTTCTCGGTCAACACCAGTGAAAATTGAAATGGAACGGTTGGGGTTTAAAATGAGCGTATCAGAAGAAATTCGGTAACTTAGTTTTTCTTGTGCGAGGATTCCATATTTGTCACGAAAGACCTCAGCAAATTTTTCAGACATACCATATTGGCTACAAGGATGCGTAACGCTATCTTGATTCCACTTCACTCTGACTCGTTTCAATCTTTCCGCAACAGGACAGCTTGTAAGAATTTTAGTATGTGCCCTCACGCCATAATCATCTTTTAACATTTGGAGGGCTGTATCTTCGTTTAACTTTGACGAGCCACAAGACGCGACCGCTATGCTAGACAGCAGTATAAAAACAGAACTTAGCTTTCTCATTTTCTCAATTTCCTTGAATCTAAAATATTACTGTTTGGAATATATTCCAAATGGAATTTAATTCAATGGCTGATATCATTGGATCGGCCATTTTATGCGTAGTGAAATATACTCAGATGAGCACACACGTTTGCGTGTGGCTTTGAAAAGAGAGCGAAAAACGGCAGGTCTCAGACAAGTAGAACTGGCAAAAAGAACAAACCGTTCTCAAGCCTATATTTCCAAATTTGAGAATGGTGATTTAAGGTTAGACGTCATTGATTTCGTAACTGTATGTCACGCAATAGGCTGTGACCCCCATTCAATATTAAATGAAGTGTTTGGATTAAGCGAGTAGCTCGACCATCTTACCAGCCGCATTTTTCCACATCTTGTTCTTATCCATATCCAAATGCTTTGGTCTAAACAAGAACACGCCGCCCGGGATACGGCCCTCTAGCCCTGTACGATAAGCTTGGATCATTGTTTCGATCCGATCTGTGCTGGTCGTTAAGGTCAACACTCGAAACGCCCTTATCCCGAAACGGCGTTCTGCCAGCTTTCGATTCCATGTGTCTTCGTAGCTTTGCATCTTACGTAGGAAGGATGTTTGCGTGATATCCCGGTGACGCACGACGGGCATAGTTTTCCGGTCTACTTCCACGAAAAAGAACACCTTACTCTTACCCTCGACTTTACCCAAAAACTCAAGCCCGAAAATATAGTCCGGCTCAATCGAAATGTCATGAGATTGCCCTTTGTGCATGACGCGCGTTTTCCATCGAAATGGACGTTTTCCCACTTTGGTTTGGTTGGGAGATTGAGCAAGGATTTCTTCTTTGTCGATCAGCCTAACATTTCCGGATTCTCGGCAAACCTTATGCATCCCGACCATAAAATCGGAAATGCCGAGCGTATGTTCGATATGTTTTTCTCGAACACGCCTATTCTTTTCCGTCCAGTAAACAGATGGAGGCATGGGAATATTAAAACGATTTGATAATAACCTCGCCCCTTCATTGCCCAACGCATGAACCACAGGTCGTTCAGTTGCGTGAGAAAAAATGGCCCGTTGAGCCTTAGGTCGATCCACATATTTGTGATCGTAGAGCAAACGCAGCCGTTTATTCATGCCCCATTTGCTCTCTGTCTCAGTTAAAACTTGAATATGTTCCGTTGTTAGGAAGCGATATTTGTGGAGGGCACGTAAAATGGTCTCATCCCTATGGGTGAGTACAATTGTGGCGGCCTTCTTTCTTTTGAGGCGAGACTGCTTTGTTTTTGGTTTATCCATAAGCCTCACTATTAAGCCATTTATTTAGTTTCTGTTCAACCTTTTCACGGGGCTTACCAAACCTTGTGCGCGAATTATTGATGACTTTTTGGCGGCTCCCGATACGGCGTTCTAAAATAATACCTTTCAAAATCACAGGCTCTTTTGAAATTCCTCCTTCAATATAGCGAACGAGCATGTCACCTCGGCCCTGCTCACGCAGTGTTTGCGAGTTGAAAGGCTTGCTTTCAATCGACAGACTTTCGGCGTCTGCACCACCTAATGTAAACATAACCAAATTTCCGACATTACCCAAAATTGCGTGGCGCACGGTTTCCGATAACTGATCAAGATATTGGTGAGCGATAGTCAGCGACAATCTATACTTTCTGGCTTCGCTAACGATAGAGTCAAAGGCATCCGTCGTGAAATTCTGGAACTCATCAATATAAAGGCCAAAATCCTCACGTTCATTGGGCGGACGGCTAGCTCGCTTCATGGCTTCCTGCTGGATCGCGCAGACAAGAAGCGAGCCGAGAAGATTAGTCATGTCCTCGCCCAAAACACCTTTGGACAAATTCACAATAAGAATTTTTCGGTTGTCCATTATATAGGTCAGATCAAAGCTACTGCGCCCTTGGCCTAGTATATTCCGCATAGCCGGGCTTCGGGCAAAGGCTCCTATCTTATTCAAAATAGGGGAGATCACCTCAGCGCGTTGGCGCGGATCATACCGAGAAAACTCCGTTTCCCAAAACGCGCGTACCACAGGGTCATGGACATGTTTCAATATGCGTTTGCGAAAGCGCTCATCGGTCAACATTTTTGGGATGGCCAAAAGAGAGATATTTAGGTTTTCAGGATAGGCCATAAGCGCTGCAATTGTATTGGATAGGATATGTTCCATCCTTGGCCCCCAAGAATGCCGCCAGATAGATCGAAAGGCAGCTATAAGGTTTGCTGTGGCTGCCGCCTGAAACTCGACGGGTACGCCTCGCAGAGGATTGAAGCCAAGAGGGAAGCCTATGTCAGACGGGTTGAGGTAAACAACATCACGGATGCGCTCAGGAGGGATGCTATCGATAATCAACTCAGCGCTATCGCCGTGAGGGTCAATAAACGCAAAGCCACGCCCTGACAAAACATCTTGCAAAATACAATTATTTAAAA
>JAMASZ010000120.1 GCA_023301585.1 Alphaproteobacteria bacterium
ATTTCACTAATTCTGGCAGCCTGTATGTGCAAACTACAGTTTGCAATCATTAAAGGGGGAGGAGGAGGAAGGAGGAGGGGGACGACAAGCTAGAGGACAACTTTCATGCACTACAGAACAGACTACTTGACATGGAAACATCCTTCAGGGCCAACTCCAGGCCCGCTGCACTAACAAATGTCCCTGACATTGAACTAGCAGACTAACATGACAAGTATTCCGGACTGACCACGACCTTGTACTAGCCTAACGGAACAATTATTTATTTATTTTTATATCAGTAATAATGACTCAAGTAACTTATATTTATAATAACGACTCGCGGGCAGAGTCATCTTTTCCTTAAAAAACTATACCATGATCATTCCAAGTAACGTACGATATATCCCTGTCATTATATTCCCAAGTCGTCAAGATAACCATATATAATTTTACACAATACTATAACGGCTGAATCAGCTATTCATGAAAATCATCCGAAAGATGAAAATAACTGCATTTGAACGAAATAATTAAAACACATAACATGAGCTTGCATTTCAGTCACCTTCATATTTTAGTCTCTATCATAGAGAAAACATTACTAACAGCTTACCAAGCAAAACAGACCGCGATACTGGATTGCTGACCGATCAAATCAGATGAACTACATTCCATCTATTTACATTGAATCTAACAATTCAAGCCACATGAACAGGGGTAACTCCCAACTGAATATTATAATTAATTTGACTATTGTTGTTGTTGTTGTAGTTAGGACTTTGGTAGGAGGTATGGACGCCAGAGGGCACGGGTGAGGAGGAGGAGGAGGGCGTTGTTAAACTATCCATGCATTCTTCGAATATAACTACACTAAGCGACTTTAAAAAAGCCGACTCGTTTAAAATTCTAGCATTTAACGCTAGAAGCATTAATAATAAATTCCAAAGAATAAGGGACGTTACTGCTACCATAAGCCCAAATATCCTGTGCATACAGGAAACCTGGGGAAAGAATCCTATAACTGACTATTCTATTAAGGGCTTTCAGAAGCCAGAAATAAAAGCTCGTAAAGGAGACAGCATGAATCTGGGAGGAGGGGTAGGGATCTGGGTAACTAACAGTATAGACTACGAAGTAGTAAAATCACCATTTGTGGAAAAACTTATTGAAAGCCAGACGATTATCCTACCAGACCAGAAACTAATCATTATTAATGTGTATAGGCCTTTCGGGGACAAGACACAATTCGTCACCTTACTCCAAGACCACTTACAGGGTCTAATATCATCCAATAAAGGGTACGAGGTTGCAGTGGTCGGGGATTTCAATCTCGACCTACTGCATCCTGACTCCCACACTGAAAAATTAGTAGAAGATATGATTGACCTAGACTTAATACAACAGATAAATAAACCCACCAGGGTAACCACTACCACCAGCTCACTCATTGACCACGTCTACACAAGGACAAGGATACATTCAAAAACGGATTTAATAGAATCCGACCTTTCAGACCACAGACTAACAGTCACCACTTTATCACAAAAAGGCAATGTTGCCACAAAAATTAAAATAACTAAGAGATGGTTCACGGAAGAAACGTACGATAATATAAGAATTTTTCTTAGAAACGAAGATTGGGATCCCATGAAAGAGATGACAGCCAATAACGCGACCAACTATCTCAATAATAGACTGCAGGAAACATTAGACATTCTAGCACCAGTAGAAACCAAGGAGATTGGAATTAAAAAAATTAACCAGTGGACAACACCGGGGATAGCAACAAGTGCGCACACAGCTAGAATTCTATACAAAAAGTACATTAAGTTAAAAGACGATCGTAACAAATTTATTTACAAGCATTACAAGAAAACACTTGACAAAGTAATAAGAGCAGCTAAGGACAAATATTATTCGGATAAACTAAAATCGGCTGGTAGCGATACCAGACAATTATGGACCATAATGAACGAAGTCATAGACAGAAAACAATGCAAGCATAGAATGCCAAATAGATTTATAATAAACGGCAAGTCTGTAAGAGACAAAAAGAATATAGCTATGGCCTTTAACCGCTATTTTGCGGCAATAGGAGAAGAAATGGCAGACAGCCTTCCAGACACACCCGGTTATGAAACCTACTTAGAACAGGATTTTGACAGAATTAATAAATTTACTTTCCTTCCATACTCGATCAGCGAGGTAAAAACTATCATGAAACGGCAGCGGCCTAAGCTTAGCTGCGGTGTAGATTCCGTAAATAACAAGTTAGTTAAAACGAGCTTTAGAGAATTAGCCAGACCAATGACATACATCATAAACAAATCTCTACAAGAGAGCAAAGTCCCCGATTTATATAAGATAGCGAGAATAACCCCACTATACAAAAAGAATGCCGCAAATGAGTGCGGCAACTACAGACCAGTAAGCCTATTACCGGCTCTTTCCAAAATACTAGAAAAGGCAATCTGTCAGCAGTTAATGCATTACATCACCACCCACGACATCTTATGTCAGCACCAATATGGCTTCAGGCCAAAAAACCAGACTTCACACGTACTACAAAATATGATGAATTTCATAACAGAGGCATCACATAAAAATGAGGTTGTACTAGCAACATATATTGACCTAAGCAAGGCATTCGATTGCCTGCAATATGACAAACTATACACAAAACTGAAACAGATCAATTTAAATGAGGAAGCAGTAAACTGGTTTAAAGACTACCTTACAGGAAGGAAACAATGTGTGGAGATTGAAAACGAAAGATCAGAGATGGTAGATGTTCGATTAGGCGTACCCCAAGGGTCCATTCTAGGACCAATTTTATTTTTAATTTATGTCAATGACATAAACAAATGTGACAGGACAGTGAGCTTCACGAAGTTTGCTGACGACACCACCGTACTAGCCTCTGGAGCGACAC
>JAMASZ010000121.1 GCA_023301585.1 Alphaproteobacteria bacterium
TAGCCATAAGACAAGACAGAGAAGATACCTCCAAAGGAAGAGGAGGAGGACTGTTAATGTTTGTGAAGGAAGAGATCAAATTCCAAAGAGTTGTAATCAATTCTAAGTTTGAACAAATTGGTGGCATTAAAATTGGAGAAATTGACATTCTAACCTTATACAGATCACCTAATTCAAATGAGACAAACAATGAAGAACTTGTTAAATTTGTGAACAACAAGCTAAACCCCACAATCATTCTTGGTGATGCAAACCTCCCTGGTGCAGACTGGGTTGGATCATACTCCAAGGATAAACACGAAATGAAGATCCTAGATGCATTAGTATCAAGTGGCTTTAAACAACTAATAACTGTACCAACTCATGAGAAAGGAAATATACTTGATGTTGCCTTAACAAATGTCCCCTCACAAGTTCAAGAAATCAATGTTGATGAAGAGAATAAAATTTCAGACCATTTCATAATTGAAGCCACTATCTCAACAACATTTGAACAGATAACCTCAAAACAAGAGATTTTAGATCTCAAGGGGGCAGACTTTCAAAAAATGTATGGCCTCCTGTCAAGTATTAACTGGGATAACTTGCTCATTAAGAAGTCAACCAAGGATGCCTGGGATACGTTTAAGGAAGTATTCTCTGAGGCAAGTGACATCTGCATTCCAAGAACCACAAGGAGTGCCAAAGGAAAGAAATCACCTTGGATAAACCAAAATGAATTGAGAAGAATAAGGAAGAAAAAGAGATTCTGGAAGTTTTATAAAGACACTGGTAAACTTGACTGGTACCTCAAGTACAAACAGGAGGCAAAGGAAGCCTATGAAGAACTAGTGAAGGCCAAAAAGCTCTATGAGAAATCTCTAGTGTCAAATGGCAAATGCCAAAGCAAGAAATTCTTCTCTTACATGAAAAAGCAAACCAAATCCAAAGAACCTATTGTAGAACTAAAAGATGCCAGTGGAAATTTAGTGACTGATGACAAATCAAAATGTGAAGTCCTGAACGGCTTCTTTTCATCTGTCTTCAACCAGAGTGATCATCTCACCACACATGAACCCCAGTCAGAGCCACCTCAATTCTCAATCAATGATGTCTACATTGATCCTGGAGTTGTGAAAAGGGCAATCAACAAGATGAAGCGAAACTCTAGTCCAGGTCCTGACAAGATCCACTCCCTTGTCGTCTACAAGATGGCTGATGTGATCAGTGTACCATTGACAATTATTTTCAACAAAAGTCTACAAACCGGTGAGATACCTCAAGATTTTAAAGATGCATTTGTGTCCCCGATCTTCAAGAAGGGAAGTAAATGCAACCCGTCTAATTACAGACCTATCTCCTTGACCAGTGTGGTTGGAAAACTTCTTGAAAGGATCATAAAGGAGGCAATGATATCACATCTTGAAGAAAGCCTTGTCCTGAACTTAGCTCAGCATGGCTTCAGAAAACAGAGATCCTGTGTCACCAATCTCTTGGAGTACCTGGATAAGATAACCAGCCTGCTAGACTCGGGTAAATGTGTTGATCTGATCATGTTCGACTTTCGCAAGGCTTTTGACCTTGTACACCATGAGAGTTTGATCCTGAAACTAGAAACGTGTGGCATCACTGGTCCTCTTCTACAATGGATTCGTGAGTGGTTATCTGGGAGAAGACAAAAAGTTGTCCTAAATGGTACAGCATCTGATTGGGCTTCAGTCCTTAGTGGTGTTCCACAAGGGACAGTGCTCGGACCATTACTGTTCCTCGTCTACATAAACGACTTGCCTGAGGGGTTGAAAGCTCTTCTGTCACTGTTCGCTGATGACTTGAAGATTTTTGCGGAAGTTAGTGACAAGCTGGACAACATTGACCTTCAGGATGACATCAAGAAGCTTGAGAACTGGTCTGAAAAGTGGCACATGTCATTTAATACATCAAAATGCACAGTTATGCATCTTGGTCACGATAATCCAAAAAAGCAGTACACTCTGAATGGCGAAGCTCTTAAGGAATCATCAGTTGAGAGGGACCTTGGAGTGCTTGTCCAGGAAGATCTAAAGACTCATGACCACTGCAAAAAAGTTGTGGCAAAATGCAACCAACTCATTGGTCAAATCAGGAGGTCCTTCACCTGTAAGGAGAGTGACCTGATGCTGAAAATTTATAAGATATACCTGCTCCCTCATCTTGAGTACGCAAGCTCTGTCTGGAATCCCACAAACAAATCTGACATAAACATGATTGAATCTATTCAGAGAAGATTTACCAAATTAATTGAAGGTCTGTATGATTTTGAATATGAAGAGAGGTTGACTGTCTTGGAACTCCCTCCACTGGAAGATCGAAGAAACTATCTTGACCTATTAGAAGTATTCAGAATAAAAAACGAAATTGATCATATTGATCATGCACTCTTCCATGAAGTCCCCAAACCTCTCATGGAAACAAGAACTGCTCTGAAGGGCAACCTGATTGAGGAAAAATCCAAACTGAAAGTAAGGAGAGACTTCTTTACAGTCAGAGCTGTCAGCGAATGGAACAAACTTCCAGTTGAAATCCAGAAGACAAAGAGCCTTGTAAAGTTCAAGGCTGTAACCAAGTCATTTTTATTTAACTAATTTTGTATACCTAGTCTTGGACCATATTCTTGTCATGCATACTGCCCTAGAATGTCCGAAATATATCATATCATATCATATCATAT
>JAMASZ010000122.1 GCA_023301585.1 Alphaproteobacteria bacterium
ATTTATTTTTCAAAAATACATCTATCACTATTTGTTACAAAAAAAATAGGTAGTTGGGGATGCATTTTTAGAAACACCCTGATAGAAAAGCCAAGCAATACCCTGATGGCAAAGCTGTGCTTCATCAGTACTCATTATTTTAATGCTAGATAAATTGTAATGCTTGACGGTTCACATTGTGAGAAACGCCCATTGTTTTAGCATATTACAAATATCCAGCGTCAGATTTTGAGCACTCAGTACCGTTAGTGAAACATTGTCAGAATCGGAGTCTACCGCATACTCACAATTTATCTGGCGAGACCTGTAGAAGGTACTTATCTGTCTAATTACTCCCTCTGCGAGAAACGCCTTAGATCCTCTAGATAGATATCGCACCCGAACACCATATTTGGCTTTTATGGAATCTTGAAATCGCTGCGAGAAAACTGCCGCTTCTCTGTCGCTGTATAAATTAGTGAGGGAGGAAAAGTGTCCGCCTTCAACTAATTCCACAACAGCTCTCTCGTAACTTTTGAGTGTCCGGTCATTAAAGGGGAGTATTGCAATTCTGTATGTCGCTGTCTCGACACAAGCCAGAAATCCCCTAGCGCCTTTGTTAAAGCGTCTGTGCTGTTCTTTAAAAAATGCAAAGTCTATTTGCACATCTCCTAGCTTTGGTAGAGTCGTCTGGTACGTCTTGACTTTTCTCGAAGATCTTCTAACAGCAGTAGGCAACCAGCTGGCACGTAGCTTTGCCGCTTGACTTGCAGAGAAAGGAGTGATCTTTCTCTTTCTTGCTGCTGAGATGAGTTGAGGGTTTGTGAGTAGAATTCCCTTTCTTACATTTGAAATGAAGTGAGAGCGTAGACCCTCCATCTACTCCAAACACGACGTATGACAAAGATCCTAAAAGACCCTTTTAATTAATGCGCTTACATTTAAACCTACAAATGTTGTACGTACAGCATGAACACGCCGTTTCGTGTTTAGGAAACCGGCCATGTTTCTAGATCTGACTGTCAAACCCATTTGTCCCGCTGCTGTTGGGCCCAGACTCACGTTATTATAGGAGAAACCTTTTCCCGGCATAGCAAAGTGCTCTCTCTTTAGCCGTTTCACAATATGTTGTGGGACACCTTTAGCCTTTCCGCACGACTCGTTCTCTTTGAAGCCTTCCAAGTGATAAACCTTGACACCTACAACGGATATAATCTGCGTTACTCACACTACCATTTCATCAAGCATTACGTGCCTCTAAACACAGCAGATTTCCATTTTCCCTCAAGTTTAAGGAGAGAGGCTGGGGTGTGCAGAGATCCCTTGTTTTCAAAGATTGAATCTTTTTCCTTCTCAAATCTCTCCCTCTCCTCCTCTGCAACAGCGTCCTCGATGCATCCGCCTTTCACGTGACAGTACATGCTGTCCGTGTCGCTGTAGCAATATTCAAACTTGTTGGGGTCTGTTCTGTTTAATAACCATTCCAGTATAGTGTAGAATCTGACTCTCGAATGTCCTAAAGTATATGGCACACATGTACGTATGAGTGTATCATCATAATACCCGCTACAAACCAAGAATTGTAGCTCCGAAGGCGGCTAAATTTGTAACATTCCCGTGGTCTCTCTCTCTCTTGACTAGGTACAGCAGCTGCTCTCCGTGATTCTTGACTTGTTTAGTACCCCACAGAACCGCAGAGGTAATTTTTCCCCCTCCTCCTCTTGCAACTCGAGACGGCATTAGTGCCTGCCTTAGAGATTGTTCTGTGGTAAAGTTAAACTTTCCATACGATGTTATTTCCATAAGAGAATATCCATAAAAGCTAAGAAAGAGGCATGATATCAGCACAGATTATAACACGTTAAGTGACAACTGACCTGTTGAGAAATAGCTTCAAGACTAGAGACTCGGCACCGTTCTTTAATCCTCTGAGCTCGAGTGCGTATCTGGCTTCTAGCACCGAATGCACAAAGGAGGCAAGGTAGTCTCTTTCTTCGTAATGCACCAGCATTCGAATGCGATACTTTCCCAGCTTCCTGTGTGACTTTAACCAACGAAAATGCGCCACACTTAGATAGGAGAGACCGTGAAAACTTCGTCGAAGCATTGTTATCTCCGATTTACATCTCGATTTGATGTACGACTTTGCCGACCTGTTATGTGACAAGTTTACAACAGTCTCTGAATGTGGGCCTAACTCTTCCGGTGTCGGGATGGAGCGAGAGAGACAGAATCCAGTAGTCTGTCCGGCCCTGTCTTGTGCCAAGTCCTCGCCACCCTCTGAATAAATATGTTAACAATATAATGTTACACCGTGGCAAATTTTCACTAACCTATCACGATGAATCCGCCTGCCTTTCCAGACATTACGGCCTCCTCCAACTCGCTCTCAGAAAGTGGCTTTGAATCTCTAGAGTTACGCACCCATTGTGGAGTAATAACATATTCCTTCTTTCCCTCCATCTCGTCGTATAAATTGTACTCGTTGTCGTGAAAGTGGAGGCACTCGGTCTCGTAAGAGTAGGAAATCTCCAGATGAGTGTGATTCGTGAGGTATTTGGCGTAGGAGCGATTGAATGAATCGCTCCGTAGTGTAGCATAGTTGAGCACAGGTTCTTCCCCGTCATATATTGCGCATTCCTCAAGATGTCCATTAACTTGATTATGAGCTGACTCGTGAAATTGCAAAATCTCAAATTTTCCTCCTCCCTTAGCCTTGACTAAGTCTACTCTATTATTCTTCCCGCCTCCAAAGACTAGCTGTCCTTCTCCTGCGTGCGCCGCAGAATAGACTCGTATGGCCTCCTCATCCTGTCTCGCTTTTTTCTGAGCCCAAAGAATTTCCTTCCTTTCCCATTTATTTTTCTTCTCTCTGTAGGAAAATAACCCGCTTCCCGGTTTAGTCTCATGCAAGACATAAGAGGGTCCGTAAGGAAGGGGTTGCCTAGCCTGATTGTTCAGGAAGACGGCGATTATTAAAAGTGCAAAGCTAGCATCATTTTTCCTCGAAGCTCATTAGCTGCTGCTGCATTACTCTCATCGTCATCGTCGCCGCCCGCCGCCGCCGTTAGATCTCTCAAGCGAAAGAAATGGGCGCGCCGCTTGCGTAACGACATAACTGCTGCTGCTGCTCTATCTCTCCCTTCCTTCCTTCCTTCCTATCGCCCTTTCACGCTCTCCGTCGCCCGTCCGTCCGTCCGCTTAACCTCGCTTCATGGTCATTTCAAAAACTGCAAAGCTGTTCTTGCAATACCCATTTAGCCAACAACGGCTGCGTCGTCGTGACGTCGCTCGTTACGCGGGCGCCGGACCCCAAACTGATTTCAGAGATATATCAGCAGCATGCGCCAAGTGACCGCTTATTATTACTCCTCCTGCTGCTGCTGCTG
>JAMASZ010000123.1 GCA_023301585.1 Alphaproteobacteria bacterium
ACAAACTCAACCATTGATATCACGCAACAAAATTACAACTTCGGGCAAGATAGTTTCAATCCAGAATCCGTTAATATGTTAAAAAAGTTAAAAATGTCCCTTGACAATAGTACTAAAATTAACGATACTTCGTCACAAGTTTATGAAAAACATTATTTCTTGACATCAAAAGGTGTCCGTGAGATAGATGACAGCAATTGGAATCAATGGCTCAAAGAAGCTCAAAGCAACCAATTCATCGGTTTATCGTTAATGATAGTTTTAAGTAAGCCAAATAACTCTGGGAAGTTTTCTCAGGATGAAGCAATAGAAGTGCTTGATAGTCTATATACTGTGGGGTTAATTGAACAAGCGCAGATAGTTGCCAGAAACATATTAGGTAGCATCTTGCGGTTAAACTAAGGAGAAATAAGAAAATGGCACGTCCAGGTCGTCCAAAAATGCCAAAACCAGATTTGCACTCAACTGTTGAGGCTTTTCTAGAAATGTTAACATCAGAGCGCGGAGCAGCGCTTAACACACGTCAGGCTTACTGGCGCGATCTTGCTGATGTTAGCCTGTACGTACGTGGTGAGCGTAATACAGATTTAGACAAAGCAACAACTGATGACTTAAAAGCATATCTTGAATACTTGACACAAAAGATTCACGTTAAAGGTGAAAACAGCTCTAAGATTACATCTAGAACTGTTGCGCGTCGCTTATCAGCAATGCGTCAATATTACCGTTACTTGATTTCAGAGAATCTTCGCACTGAAGATCCAACAACAACAATCAAGAGCCCTAAACAGGGTCGCACACTTCCTAAAACACTTAGTGAAGATGAAGTGTCACAGTTGATTAAAACAGCTGGTCAAGGTGGTACACCTGAGAGTGTTCGTCTAGTTTGTTTACTTGAGATGTTATACGCAACTGGTCTTCGTGTTTCTGAGCTAGTGGGTCTTCCACTATCAGCAATCAATGAAGGTGCTGAGTTCTTAACAATTCAAGGTAAAGGTGGTCGTGAACGTATGGTCCCTCTATCTGACCCTGCACAAAAAGCTATCAACAACTACCTTGCAGTTCGTAAGCAGTTCATCGGCACAGAAAATGTTGCCCCTCAAGAAAAATCAGTGTTCCCATCAAGAACATCTGAGAGTGGTCACTTAACACGCCAACGCTTTGCACAACTTCTTAAAACATTAGCAAAAGATGCAAATGTTGAAGAGGCACGCGTAAGCCCACACATTCTTCGTCACGCTTTCGCAACACACTTGCTAAGCCGTGGTGCTGACTTACGTTCAGTACAGAAAATGTTAGGTCACGCTGATATCGCAACAACGCAAATCTACACACATATCGTTGGTGAAGGTTTGAAAGACACTGTTGAAGAAAAGCACCCTATCGCTAAAGAAGGCTCAAACAGCTAAGCGATAGCACTTATACTAATTTAAAATCAGGCAGATAAAGACAATGTAATTGCTCTTTTCTGCCTGATTTGCTATTTAGGTCATTAAATAATTTTCATTCGTAATTTAAATATAATTAAGGTCAGTTGATATGAGCCAGTTGGAATTTGAAAAACCTATTCTTGAGCTAGAAGGAAAGATTGCAGAATTACGCAATGTCGAAGACGACCCTTCTGTGAACATAGAGGGCGAAATTACGCGCATGAACAAAAAGGTTGAGAAGCTTCTTACGCAAGCTTACAGCAAATTAACACCCGCACAAAAAGTTCAAGTGGCGCGCCATCAGAATCGTCCTCACTTCACTGACTACGTTGCTGGCATGATAGAAAACTTTACACCGCTTGCTGGTGATCGTAATTTTGCCGACGACCACGCCCTCCTTGGCGGCTTAGGTCGCTTTAATGGGCAATCTTGCGTTATCTTAGGGCAAGAGCGTGGTAACGACACAGAAAGCCGTCTAAAGCACAACTTTGGTATGCCACGCCCTGAAGGATACCGTAAAGCACAACGCCTAATGAAAATGGCAGACCATTTCCAAATCCCTATCATTACTTTGGTCGACACTGCTGGTGCCTACCCTGGTCTTGGTGCGGAAGAGCGTGGACAAGCAGAAGCGATTGCTAAATCTATCGAAACTTGCCTGAACGTAAGCGTTCCGATTATCTCCGTGGTTATCGGTGAAGGTGGCTCTGGCGGTGCGATTGCGATTGCCACAGCTGACAAAATTTTCATGCTTGAGCATTCTATCTATTCTGTTATCTCTCCAGAAGGTTGTGCCTCAATCCTATGGCGTAGCGCGGAATTTGCACCAGATGCAGCAGCAGCACTTAAAATCACAGCTCAAGACATTCTAGAACTAAAACTAATCGATGGTATCATCAAAGAGCCTATCGGTGGCGCGCATAGAATGAAAGAGCAAACCATTGCAAACGTATCAAAACAAATCGATACAGCTCTGCATCAATTAATGCCATGGGATGCGGATAAACTTAAGGCAAACCGTCGTAAGAAATTCCTTAAATTCACACGCTAAAACATATCCCGAAATAAAAAAGCCCGCTGAATACTTCAGCGAGCTTTTATCTTCAGTTTTAAGGCTGAAAATTACTACTTATTAATGTGCGACATTATTACGCCTCGATGGTTTATCAATTGCTTGTAGGTGTGGTGATAACCTGTCGGT
>JAMASZ010000124.1 GCA_023301585.1 Alphaproteobacteria bacterium
ATTGGTATTATTGTGATGGCGCTATCTGTTCTACCACTCCTTAAAGTTGGGGGAATGCAATTATTCCAAACGGAATCTTCTGAAAACGAAAAAATACTCCCGCGCGCAGCTCAGCTCGCAGCTTCTATTGGGGGAATCTACCTAATCTTAACTGTTATCTGCATGTTGTGTTACCAATTCACAGGTATGGGAAGTTTTGATTCATGGGCGCATGCCATGACCACTATTGCCACGGGCGGTTTCTCAACCTTTGACACCTCCTTTAGCGAATATGACACCGCAGGCATAGAGATAGTCGCAATCTTCTTCATGTTAATGGGCGGAATGCCGTTCATTCTTTACGTGAAGGCCCTACGCGGCAATTTCACCTGCCTATTCAAAGACTCACAAGTACGCGCTTTCCTTAGCATCGTCGCCTTAGCTATTTCGGTAATGATTGCTTATTTAGTCCTGCAAAATGACTTAGCCTTTGGCGAAGCATTACGCCGGGCTAGCTTCAACGTCGTATCTATCATTACAGGAACAGGCTACACCAATGGCGATTACGCTTTATGGGGTGGTTTTGCGGTTAGCTTGATGTTCTTCCTTATGTTAGTTGGAGGTTGTGCTGGGTCAACCACATGCGGAATTAAAGTTTTCCGCTTTCAAGTTTTATACGCGGTAACAGCAGCACAGTTAAAACAACTGTTACACCCACACGGCGTTTTCACACCACACTATAATGGTTGCGCCCTACCAAGCGGAATTGCCGCCTCTGTGATGAGTTTCTTCTTTGTTTACATGCTTTGCTTCGCAGCACTTGCTGTTGGGTTATCCTTCGTAGGACTAGATTTCCTAACTGCCATGTCAGGCGCGCTAACCTCTATATCTAACGTGGGTCCAGGCTTAGGGGATATTATAGGTCCAACAGGAACCTTTGCCCCACTGCCCGATTCAGCCAAAATTCTGATGTGCGTCGGAATGTTTTTAGGACGATTAGAATTATTTACGGTGCTTGTTTTATTCATTCCAAACTTCTGGAAAAAATAAAAACTTACAGTTTGTTTTTCACCAAGTCGTTAATGGTAACGTCAAGCTCACTGATAATTAATTCGATAAATTCAAACTGACGAAATTCACGTTCCGCTAATGTGTAGGATTGTTTTAACGGCAGTGACTTTTTCATCGTTAATGTAGTTGGCGTTGCGTTCGAAGGTGTAATCGAGATTAAAATATCGACTTGATAAATATCATCGTCAATCCTATTTGATGCCTTATGATACAGCGTATCAACACGTTCCATATCAATCACCCCGCCTTTAATATCTCCCGTTGTGACAAAGCGGTTTTGTAAATAACGGCTAAGCACCACATCTAACGGCATCACAAAATCAATCGATTCACTACGCTTTTCTTGCGGGTTTTTGAGGGCGTAACTACGTTTAATTTCAACTGCACCGTCATTTACCATTAACGGTGTTAAGTGACTGTAAGTGATATCAGGCAATGGCTTCCCCATAGGCTCCGCCTGATGTGTACAAGCTCCAAGAATAAGAATAGCTGAAAGACATAGAAATAAACGCATGAAAAACCCTCTTAGATTACATTGGTGTAATCATAGCATGATACGAAGGGAGAAAAACCCTCATCTTTACAAATTGACATAATTTTAAGCTTGTGTTTACATGCTCTAAATTTTAACAGGAGAACAAGATGTCAGAAATAACAGATTCCGAAACACAACATGCAATTCAAGATTTAAAAATACTCGGCGTAACAGTTGAAGTAATGCAGAGACTTGAGGAAAAACCTGACACAGCCTCTACAGACCTTCCATTTAGCGATCAAAGATCTATCCCCTCATCCACTCCTGGTGGTAAGCCTTTAGGCATAGTAACAGCACATGCAAGTACTGCTGAAAAACTTACAAATGCTGTTCGAGCGTTAGATGCTGTGCTTAACCCAATGCATATTGAGTCAGCTTTATCAGGGGCAACAATAACTCCTAAAATAAAAGGCGATGGATACAACATCGAAATTCCACGCCTAGATAGCGGCGAAACATTAAACGCTTGGAAAACTAGAACTTCTGGTCTTGCTGAAACTTTAAGAACAGCCTCTGAGGGAGCTATTAAACCTGTTTCAGTTTCTAAAGGTGGGCGTATCACTGCAAAGATTAAGCCTAGCGAAATCACCCAAGGTCTATTAAATAGCGTTGCTTAAATTTTAATGCTCAAGGCATTTCAGATGATAAGCCAGCCTTACACAAGCCTACCCCATACATATTAATTGACATAATAATTTAATTATGTTTACATAACTTCAATTCAATGACTAGCTGAAAAGGGAAACAACATGGAGTTATCACAAACAGGACTATTAACAGCCTTAGCCAATGCAAAATTTCCAGAAAACACTTCAAGGTTACATCTTGCCGAAGCATCTGCAAACCTATCAGAAGCACTTGCTCCCACTCAGACGCGACTAGGAAGAACCACAATAGATAATGCGCTATCTGGAGCTACTGTCACTCGAAAAGTTAACAACGATGGCTTTAATATCCAGATTCAACGTGACAATGGCGAAACATTAAAAACGTGGAAAAGCCGTACTTCAGGACTTGCTGAAACACTAAAAACGGCTTCTCAAGGTGAAATCACTATTGATGCGACATCTAAAGGTGGGCGTATTGTAGCTTCTATACAAACGCCAAGTAATGATGGTGGGCTTTTCAGTAAACCTGCTCACGCCCCTATCACACAAGGTCTATTTAGCAACGTCGCTTAAAGTTTATATATCAAGGCGTCTCAGGTGATGCCTTAATAATGTCTTCCAATTTAGATTGGTTTAAATGATACTCTTTACTGCAAAATTCGCAGGTCATGCTTAAGTTATCTTCTTCTATCATTTCTTGCAGTTCTTCATCTGACAGCATTTTGCTTACATCTTCGACGCGTTCTTGGGAACAGCGACAAGAATGAATGATTGGAAGCGGGTCATAAACGCGCACACCATCTTCGTGGAATAGACGTAACAATATCTCATGGGAGGTCAGTTCAGGGTCAAGAAGCTCATTTTCGGTGCAACTGCCCATTAAAATCATAGCACGGCGCCAATCATCTTCATCCAAGTTACTACTGACCTGCTGAAGCTCTTCTAAAGTCGAGCCATCATCATTTGGCATATGTTGAAGCATCATGCCCGATGCACGCCAAAGACCATTGCGCTCCCCAACTGCCAGCTTGATACCAGTACCGATTTGTTCCGACTGCGAGAAATAATGCTGAACACAGTCAACAAGTGAGTTCCCCTTAATCTCTACGATCCCCTGATAGCGGTCAGTGTGACCAGGTTGGTCGACAGTAAAGGCAATATGCCCCTTCCCTATCAATTGCGCCAAGTAGTTATCGGAGCTCTCTCCGACGTTCTCACGGGCAAAAGTGGCTAACTGCTCACGCGCTATATTCAAACGATCTTCGTCGAATGTTGCGCAACCACGAATACCGCCACCGCTCGTCATATCAGCGACCAACATCGAAACAGGTCCATCACCTTGGATTTGCAAGGTAAACACACCTTCATACTTCAACATCGAAGATAGCATGGAGCAAAGCGTAATCGTTTCAGCCAATAGCTGATTAACTATCGCAGGATAATTGTGAGGCACAAGAATTTGGTCAATAACGTTGTCATAGCGGATAATCCGCCCACGAATGTTCGAAGATTCCAACTGAAATGGTCGGATAGCGTTTCCAGCAATCTGTTCGTCTTTAGTCATTGTTCAATTATACCATAATTAGCTTTTGATTTTATAGCCCGTATGTAGCATGAAATAACAGCTAATTGATAATATAATATTGATGACGCTTAAAAACACAAACCCAACCAAGACATTACCATCGGCATGTCCAATGAAGCCCGATCTAAAACCATCAATCATGTAGAAGAACGGATTATAAAGCGCCAAACTCTGCCAAAAATCTGGTAATTGGCTGATGGAGTAAAAAGTCCCTGATAAAAACGTCAACGGCGTGATGAGGAAATTGGTCACGGCTGCGATGTGGTCAAACTTCTGTGACCAGATACCCGCCATTAAACCAATAGTCGCCAACATCATGTTACCTAACACCGCAAACGCGATAATCGTCAAAAATGAATGTATTTCCATGCCTACAACCAAATAGATGGCAATTGCCGTGACCGTTCCAACGGATAACCCTCGTGCAATCCCACCAATCACGTAACCCACATACAACTCCAACGCAGATAATGGTGGCATTAACACATCAACGATGTTGCCCTGAATTTTCGCGATAATCATTGATGACGATGTATTGGCAAAGGCGTTTTGCACCATTGTCATCATAACCAGACCTGGAGCCAAAAATGTTAAGTAGCTGATATCACCAATCGTTCTTGTAATCCCGCCAAAAGCAAGAGCAAACACCGAATAGAACAACAGGGTCGTAATCACTGGTGCTACAACAGTTTGCGTGTAGACATTTACGAAACGCCCTACCTCTTTTTGAATAAGCGTTTGAACACCGACCCAGTTAACCCCCTTTATCTTTAGGGGCTGTAGGTTATTTTTCTTATCTTTTACATTCGCCATGCTATATTCTTACCGTTATGAACTTTTTATTTGATGATAAATCTCAATCCCCAAACTACATGGAGAAGAAGAGAAAGAAAACCTCCTATAAAAAGGAAGATAACAGCAACCCCCAGATAAAACGCCCAAAGAAGATATCGGAACGGTATTTATACAATTCTGGACTTGCCTACCTACAGCGTTTCCCCTCAAGCAGCGCTAATTTCCGTACCGTGATGATACGAAAAATTAACCGCTCCTGTAAACATCACGAAGACCAGTCATTAGAAGAGTGCGTAGAGCTTTTGGACAAGACCGTTGAAAAGTTTATTGAACTTGGATTATTAAATGATGCTGAATATTTACGAGGCATGGTTATATCTCTTAGACGTCGCGGACAATCAGCCAGACAGATTGAAATGAAGCTAAAGCAAAAGGGAATGGATTCTAATATCATTATCGAAGAACTGCGCTCCCATGACGAAAGTGAATATCGCGACGAATATAATGGCGATTTACACGCCGCACTTACTTTCGCGCGCAAAAAAAGAATTGGTCCTTACGATGTAACGGAAAGATATGAATTTGAAAAAGCATTGGCGATTATGGCGCGTGCTGGTTATAGCTTTGACGTTGCGAAAAAAACAATCTCTATTAAGCCCGAAGAGCTAGACGACTACCTTACAGATCTTCAGTAAGCTTATCGATTACATCTTGTGAAAAAACATCTGCTTTAGGTTCTTCTATTTCTTTTAACGCTTCTAAATTTTCTTCAACCACAGTATCTTTTGGCAACGACACACGGCTTTTAGGGAACACTAACGTTACAGTTGTTCCAACACCTTTTTGTGACACCAACTCTAACTTACCACCATGCAGATTAATTAATGAACTAACCAATGTCAGACCTAGTCCTGTGCCAGATTCTGATCTATTTAATTCTGAATCAAGCTGCCCGAATGGCGAAAGCGCCTTTTGAATTTCATCTTCGTTTAGACCGATACCTGTATCAGTAACAGAGATACGCAACCTGCCTTTTGAATCAGTTTCTTCGCC
>JAMASZ010000125.1 GCA_023301585.1 Alphaproteobacteria bacterium
TAGATAAAATTTTATCTATTCTACTAACTTATTCCACCAGCCTTTTTTCTTTTTGTCAGGCGTTGCATTTACAACTTCATAATCTTTTTTCTCTTCAGCTGGCGCAGACGCTACATCATTTGATGGTGCCGTCTTGCTACTAGCCTTCTTAGTAGATTTTTTTGCTGCCTTCTTTTTAGTCGCAGAAGATTTTTCGCTTTTCTCTTCTTTAACTTCTGGCTTTGCGTCTACTTTTTCTTCCTTAGAAGAACTAGCAGATTTCTTAGAAGCTGACTTTTTCGATGATTTGCGTGCTGGTTTCTTATCTTCAGACGCAACTTCGCTTGGCTTTTCAACAGCCGCTTCTACTGGCTTATCAGTACTATCAGCATTTGATTGTTGCGCATCATCATTCTGTTGAGGGTTATTTTCCTCATTCTTGTTATGACGACGGCGACCACCGCGACGACCGCGACGACGACCACGTTTTTGCTTGTCGTCATTTTCATCATCACCATCTTCTGCGCTATTATTATTGTTATTATTCGCATTCGATTGGTTTTGCGCTTTGTTATTATGCTGTGGCTTGTTTTGTTTCTTACCAGGCGTTTGCGCTAAAATTTCAATGTTAAATTCCGACGCTTTTAATTCCTCATTCACACGAATATGTACACGGAAATCATAACGCGCTTCAATATCAGCTAACATTTCACGTTTATGGTTCAAAATGTAAACCGCAACGTTATTAGGAACGTTCAAAGATACTTCTTGAATATTACCTTTAATGCCCTCTTCTTCCAAAGAACGCATAGCTGTAATAGCTGCAAAGTCCAATGTCTTAACTGAGCCACGACCATCACATTCTGGACATGTTTCAAATTGTGCTTCTGTTAAACTTGGATTTAAGCGCTGACGCGATAACTCAAGCAAACCAAACGAAGAAATACGCCCCACTTGGATACGCGCACGATCATCAGAAAGCGCATCACGTAATTTGTTCTCAACTTTACGATTATTACGACGCTCGGTCATATCGATAAAGTCGATAACAACCAAACCACCCAAATCACGTAAACGTAACTGACGCGCAACTTCTTCTGCTGCTTCTAAGTTTGTCTTTAATGCTGTTTCTTCAATATGACGTTCTTTTGTGGCTCTGCCAGAGTTCACATCAATAGACACTAACGCCTCTGTTGGGTTAATAACCAGTGAACCACCAGACCTTAAACCAACTTGGATTTCACCAATTTCTGTAATTTGTTTCTCAACATTATACTTATGGAACAACGGCACTTTTGCGTCATCATATTCAACAACTTTTTTGGCGTGTGACGGCACTAACATCTTCATAAATTCTTTGGCTGTTTTGTAGCCTTTATCACCTGATACATAAACACTCTCGATATCACGTGTATACAAGTCACGAATAGAGCGTTTAATTAAGTTACCTTCTTCGTTAATCAATGCAGGCGCTGATGCCTTTAAGGTATCTTCACGAATTGTATTCCAAAGACGTGTTAAGTAATCCAAATCTCTTTTAATTTCTGCCTTCGTACGAGATACACCAGCTGTTCTTAAAATCACTGACATACCTTCTGGAATAGTAAGGTCCTTTAAAATCTCGCGCATACGCTTACGGTCTTTAAAGTTACCAATCTTACGGCTAACGCCACCACCACGTGGGCTGTTTGGCATTAACACACAGTAACGACCAGGCAGTGAAATATAAGTTGTAACCGCCGCACCTTTGTTTCCACGTTCTTCTTTAGAAACTTGGATAAGCATGATTTGACCACGTTTCAGCACTTCTTGAATTTTGTACTTATGACGTAGGTTAAAACGGAACGGCTTATCGCTACCCTCTCCCTCTTCACCAACAAGTTCCGCAGACTTACCTTGACGCATAGCAGAGCGATTATTACGTCCGCCACGGTTATTGCGTCCACGACCACGGTTTTTATTATGGTGTTTACGTTGACCCTTATTGTTATTGTCTTGGTCTTGCGTAAGAGCTTCTAGCTTTTCTTGTGCTTCAGCATCTAATTCTTCGTCAGATTTTTCAACAACATCAGATTTAGAATTACCAATCGGCGCTTCCTCTTCATCAGTTTTTTCAGCTTCTTTCGCTTCTTCTTTTTTAGTTGTTTTCTTTTTAGCAGATTTCTTAGCAGACTTCTTCTTAGAAGCCTTCTTCACTAAATCTTCGTCCTCTTCATCAGCAGGCTTATCAGCACCACCAACTTCAACAACTTCGTCTTCCTCATCTTCGGCATCGTCATTCTCATCAGCTTTTTCAACTTCAGGTGAATCTGTTTCATCTTCATCATCAATGATATCATGTTTCTCTAATTCTGCTTTTTGAGCAGCAATTAACGCTTCACGGTCACTCACTGGAATTCTGAAATAATCTGGATGTATTTCTGAGAAAGGTAAGAAACCGTGTCTATTGCCACCATAATTCACGAACGCAGCCTGTAAGGAAGGTTCAATACGAGTAACTTTGGCTAAAAACACGCCACCTTTAATCTGTTTTCTAACTTTACTTTCGTAATCGAATTCAACTAATCGTTTTCCATCAACGACAGCAACTCTAACTTCTTCTTGATGAGTAGCATCAATAAGCATATTTTTTGTCATAGTAATTCTCCAGCGAGATGCTGCTTAGTTCTTATGCGACAAAAAAGAAAAACAGCGCAAATCGCGCAAAATTTAATTTCTAAAAAAACCGAATGATGGATTTCGAGATACCTAGTACAAATACTACACCGATTACCTAATTATGGTAATATGACGATTTCTAACACTTCTTAATTACAGATAATGTTCTTCGTCAGTTTTTCATCGGCGCCGAAATGAAGAGTCCAATAATTGCTCAAACAGGACTATTCTCATTCTTCCATTGTAGCTAGCGAAACTCTAAAAACTAATAAAATCAAACAATTATGCTAGAGCCACAACGTGTCGCAAATGAACATTACCTACAGATACTAAAACTTACAAGCACAAAAAATTAAAAAATATTTTTATCGAAAAAACACAGTTGAGCCTTTCTGGTGCCATAATTATCGTGTTAGATTATACTAGTAATTCATAGCAAGAAGTTCTTAAATTGTGCCTTCATTTTTCGTAAAAACTTTACTCTTCAGCCTACTCTTAATTTTATGTCACAGCACAGGCGCTATGGCTAAAGTTAGTGTCGATTCGGTTCGATTCGGCGATCAAGCTGGAAAAATCCGTATGGTCATTGATTTGGACCAAAAAACGAACTTTAGAACTTTCATGCTTTCTAATATCGATGACAAACCCTACCGCATTGTCGTTGACCTCCCGACCTTTGATTGGAAAGCCAACAAGATTAGCAAACCAAAAGGAAACCACGTCCTAGATGTCCGCTCTGGTAATTTGCAGCCAGACATTTCAAGAATTGTCATCGACCTCGCCTACCCTGCAAAAATTGAAAAAGCATTTACCTTGCCAAAAGCGTCAGGAAAGTCAGATAGATTAGTCATAGATTTTAAAAAGACGCCTGTAGATGAGTTTAAGACTTCTCATACCAAAATATTTGGAACATTAAGCGAAAAGAATATTTCAAAAACAACCGTTGCTAAAAAAGCAGCGACACCTACCATAGCACCGACAACACCGAAAGTCCCTGTTACTCCCTTATATAAGCCACTAGTAATCATCGATGCGGGACACGGAGGAAAAGACTCAGGCGCAGTTGGGCATGGTAGAATCTACGAGAAAAACATCACGCTTTATACAGCGCGTATATTAAAAAAAGAATTAGAAGCTACTGGAAAGTACCGCGTTCAATTAACACGCGACAAGGATAAATATATCAAACTAAGGAGCCGTGTTGCTTACGCTCGTAAAAAAGAAGGCGATTTATTCATTTCAATACATGCCGATTCAATTGATAACCCATCAGTACGTGGCGCTTCAATCTACACATTATCAAACACCGCCTCCGATAAACAAACCGCAAGGTTAGCCAAACGTGAGAACCAAGTGGACTTAATTGCAGGCGTTGATTTATCTCACGAAGATAAAGACGTCGCTAATATTCTAATTGATCTCGCCATGCGCGACACAATGAACCAATCCAAATTTTTTGCGAACACTGTTGTTGGACAATTTAAGGCAAATAAAATTAAAGTTTTAACACGACCACATAGATATGCAGGTTTTGCCGTTTTAAAAGCGCCAGATA